>JAKOOI010000030.1 GCA_022701475.1 Weeksellaceae bacterium | reverse complement strand
CATTCATCAGAACGATGCTGGTTAACGGCAATACTTTTCCTGATGAAGCATCAGTTACATTTCCTTTGATTATCTGAGACTTAAAAGAAACCGCAATAAAGAGCAGCAGAAGATATAGTAGTATTTTTTTCATAAATATAATACCACCGGGTATAAAGAGATACCCGATGGATTTAACTGATTAAGGCATTGGAGCGCTGGCTCCGTCCGGACATGATATCACTTCATAAGTAAACCATTCAAAAAGTCCGAAAAATGCTGAGTGATAAATTTGTTTCCCGATACATCCATTCTCCCAAACATAGGCCCATTCTAATCTCTTGGCTTCTACATGAGGCGAATAAAGGAATAAGACAGCTAACATTGCCATCATCATTGTTTTTTTGCTCATACGTAATAATTTTTTTCACCTACTTATTTTGCTTGAATTCAACAGAGAAATTTTCAGCTTTCCTTGCGGAGGCAGGTTTTCGGTATTATTCCTGCCTGCTGTTGCGCAACAGTATATTGTATCCCTGAATAATTACTGTTATACAGTAATCAGGCGATGATCTGTGTTTTATAGGCCAAACATAAATTATTATTCAATACGCCGGGAAAATATTCCACCGAAAGAGAATAAATAATCAATAATTTATTGTTTTTGATTAAAAATTTTAGCCGGATTATTTATTTTAATTGAAAGTATACACCTGTTGAAGCGGTTCAAAAAGGCAAAAAAACGGATTATGAAAAAAAACAGATGCATCGAATATTCAATACCATATCATTTTGAAACAAAACGGTATCATGAAATATATTTATCAACCAAATAATCCTGAAGTGGAAATGAGGTCTTTCTTATCCGTATATTTGGAAATTACCCAGAATCTTATTTCATGAAAAGAAATCCGTTGATTGCAGGATTACTATCCTGTGCTTTCAGTACACTGCCCGTTCTGTCCTATTCCCAAAAAGAACTGGAGACTGATAAAAACGGCAACCTTATACCTGAGGAATATGTCCGCTTCTGCAGAGAAAAAGGATATCAGGCCATCAGCAGTTTCGACACTGTCAGCCTGAAACCGCCTCTTGTTTACGCAGCCACGCTTAAAAACAACAGGTTCGGGATTGTGGATGTGTACGGCAAAGAAGTCATTAAGAATGATTATGATATGATCGTAGGCATTTATTCCACCAATTCCGGTCTGACCGCTTACCATGATCATTTCTTTCTTAAGAAAAACGATCTGTGGGCATTGTCTGACCGGTACGGAAGCCTTCTTACGCCCTTCATCTACGAGGCCATGTATTATGAGGATTATCGTCCGGAAGGAAAATTCGTTTCCTCCGGAAAATGGCATCCGCCCGTGAATAAAGATTCTGTTTTTAAAGCCAAACTGGAGGGAAATTATGTCTACCTGAATACAAAAGGTGAAAAAATAGCGTATACTCCCGGAAAGAACCGCCCACCATCTCAGGATGGTTCCGGAGAAGATCCGGATAATTTCGGGATTCCGCGGGATATAGGGAAAGCAGAGCGGTTAAACGATCACCTGTTTCTGATCACCACTGCAAACAAGGCAAATCCCCTTCAGGGTGTCTATGACCTGTTGTTGAAAAAAATGATCCTCCCGGCAGAATTCACTTATGTCGCCTTACATCAATCAGGCTTTTTATCTGCCAATAAAGAGGAAGGGACCTATGCCTATAACCTTCAGGGAAATCTGATTTCCAAAGAAATCGTGGTTTATTATTCGGAAGGCGGCAATGAGGTGACCCCGGTTCTTATAGCCCATGGTAAAAACGGAAAATCAGCCTTGTTTTCGAAAAATGCCAAGCCTCTCACGGATTTTATCTACGATGAGATCAAACCCGCAGCCCCTTTTATCAAAGGCATCATCAAAAATAAAAACGGGGATCCTGAGGAAGACCTGATGACCCTGGAGGGAAAGAAAATAAAAATCAGTACGGCCTATGACCGCCTGGTTTACAGAACCAATGAATATGACCGGAAAGCCGAGAGTTTCTTATTCCTCATGAAAAAAGATAAATACGCCATAGTAGGAAACCAGGGGAAACCGATCTCGGATTTTATATATGACGATATCGTTCCGGAATGTTTTATCGATGGCAGAGGACCTGTTATCTCGGACTCCTATTTCTTCAGTACCGGGAGCCCCAACCGGTTTATCCTGTTTAAGAAGGACGGAAAGACCGGGATCATGGATAACCGGTACCGGATTATGCTCAACAATGACTACGATGAGATAAGGAAGTCCCAATTACCGGATTATGTTTATATCAATAAAAGAACAGCTTCGGGAAACAGGTGGGGCGTTTACGATATAAAAGGGCGCAGGGAAATCATCAGTCCGCAGTTCGACAGGCCTATTACCAATTCAGGATCCTTCTTTTCGGTGTTGAAAAACGGGAAATACGGTCTTTACAATACGGAAGGGAAAGAAATCCTCCCTCCTGAATACAGCCGTGAGGTACGTACCAATATCTTATTCAGAGGGCTGCATTCCTTATGCCAGCAATATGATATTCCGGCTGCTTATGTTGATTCCGGAGGAACGGTAGTACCGCTGGATCTGAAAAAATAAACGGCGCTGTACTGCTGACACACAAAAAAAGCTGTTTCAGTACTGAAACAGCTTTTGTATGTAGAATGAGGATCCTGTTTAGAACTTGATCACCGTATTCATTTTTTCGTTTTCTTCCATCACCAGCTCGTCGTCTACCAGGATTTTCCCGGAGTGCTCATCGATGATGATTTTCTTACGCTGGGCGATTTCCATCTGCTTCTGAGGCGGAATGGTAAAGAAAGATCCTTTCGGAGCACCTCTTTCAAGACCTACTACCGCGAGACCGTTCGGTGAGTTGGTTCTGATCCTGTTGTAGGAAGCCAGTAACCTTTCATCGATTTTCCCAGCGAATTCCTTGGACTGCTCGATCAGGTATTCCTCTTCTTTCTGGGTTTCAGCAATCAGGCCTTCCAGTTCCTCTTTCTTGAACTTCAGGTGGTTTCTGAGATCGTCGATTTTTCCGTTCAGCTCGTCCAGGGTTTCGTTTTTGTGAGCGATCTTAACCCCGAATTCCTTGATTCTTTTTTCAGAAAGCTGGATTTCAAGCTCCTGATATTCAATTTCTTTACTTAATGCTTCAAACTCTTTATTGTTTCTTACGCTATCCTGCTGGGATCTGTATTTCTCAATTAAAGTTTTTGCATGGTTGATTACCTCATGCTTCGTTTTAATCTGGTCGTCCTGCTCCTTGATGTCTGCATGAAATTTTTCAGCTCTCTTTTCAAGACCTTCGATTTCAATTTCAAGATCTTCTACTTCGATCGGCAATTCTCCTCTGGTATTTCGGATTTCGTCCAATCTGGAATCAATGATCTGCAAATCGTATAAAGCTCTTAACTTTTCTTCAACTGAAATATCGTTGGTTTTTGCCATATGTTAAATGAAATAATTTACCGGGTTTGTTTTCTCAATAGATTTTGAGATGGCAAAGGTAGTGAATTTTTGTGATAAAATTTCAAATAATTGTTGAGTCACAAATTGTTCGGATTCGAAATGTCCGATGTCACAGATCATCATTTTCGATTCGGCCAGGAAAAAGTCATGATACTTCACATCCCCTGTAAGATAGGCATCGCATTTCTTTGAAACGGCAGAGCGGATGCCGCTTGCCCCGGAACCGCCCAGTACGCCTATCCTCTTTATTTTTTTTCCGTTGAGAGCCGAATGCCGGATCATCTCCAGACTGAACGTTTCCTTCACCATTTTCAGGAAATCCGCTTCCTCCAGCGGCTCTTCCAGGTCGCCGTACATTCCCAGCCCGGAATAGGCATGGGTATTATCCAGGCTGTAAATCTGATGGGCTACTTCTTCATAGGGATGCGCCGTTTTCATGGCATTGACGATGTTGCCCTGCTTAAAATCCTCAAAAATCACGGAAACCATGTCTTCATCTGCATTCTCCCGGACATTCTGCTGGCCTGAAAAAGGGTTTGAGCCTTCTACCGGCCGGAAAGTACCGTTTCCGTTTACGGTAAAGCTGCATTCATCATAAAATCCGATACTTCCCGCTCCTGCGGCAAAAAGCGCCTCCCGCACCTTGCCGGAATAGTCCTTCGGCACAAAAACCGTCAGCTGTTTCAGGGCATTTTTCTTAGGCTGGAGGATTTTCAGGTTTTTCAGTCCGAGCCGGGTACAGATCCCATGGTTGACACCAAAGAAATCATTATCGAAAGCCGTATGGATGGCATAGATGGCCACTTTATTTTCGATGGCTTTCAGGACCGCTCTTTCCACATAGTTTTTTCCCGTCAGTGATTTCAGTCCGGAAAAGATAATGGGATGGAAACATACAATCAGGTTACAGTTTTTCAGGATGGCTTCCTCCACTACATTTTCAAGGGCATCATGACAGACCAGGATCCCGGAAACATTCCGGTCCGGAACACCGCACAGGAGCCCGACGTTATCAAAATCCTCCGCCTGCTGAAGCGGGATCCGTTTCTCTATCTTTGCAATGACATCTTTTATTTTCATTTTATTCTGTATGTTTGCTTACGAAAATAGGGATAATTTATTAATTTTAAAGAAACAATCGCAATGGAAAAGGAGCACAACCTTATTCCCGGGGATGCGCTCTGGAAAAGGCATCTGTACCGGATTATCTACCGGTCAGACACCAAGCTGGGCCAGCTGTTCGATATCACCCTGCTGGTCCTGATCCTGATCAGCACCTTTATCATCATGATGGAAAGCGTCCCGAAGCTGGATAAAAGGTTTCATTATACCTTTATTATTGCGGAATGGGTGATTTCAGTATTCTTTACTGCCGAATACTGGTCGCGTATTATGGTGGTTAAAAACAAAAAAAATTATATTTTCAGCTTTTTCGGGATCATTGATTTTCTGGCACTCGTACCTTTCTACCTGAGCTTTTTCATTCCGGTCACCAAGTATTTCCTGATTTTCAGAATGTTGAGGATGCTGCGGGTATTCAGGGTATTCAATCTCCTGGATTTCATGAATGATGGAACCGTTATCGTACGGGCGTTGAAGAACAGTTCAAGGAAAATCTACATCTTCCTTTTGTTCCTGATTATTTTCTCCGTCATCGTAGGTTCCCTGATGTTTATGGTGGAGGGCGGCAGGCCCGGATTTGAAACCATACCTCAGGCTATTTACTGGGCCGTAGTTACGGTAACTACCGTAGGCTATGGGGATGTTTCCCCCATTACGCCAATGGGGAAGTTCTTTGCCGTAGTACTGATGCTGGCAGGGTATTCGATTATTGCCGTTCCTACGGGAATTGTAACAGCCGAAATGCGCAACAAGCGGCAGAACCTGGAAAAAATCTGCGAGCGCTGCGGAAATGAGGATATTGATGATGATGCGCGCTACTGCAAGCAGTGTGGCAAGAAATTAGCTTAGGTAAAATATCAACATAATCTATTAATACATATTGAAATCATGGAACCTTCAAAGAAAAATAAGCCGCACATCTCC
>JAKOOI010000026.1 GCA_022701475.1 Weeksellaceae bacterium | reverse complement strand
AGCCATCACTTCCAAAAACATCAGCCTCCTGCCGGTGAACGGAAGAAATTTCACCAACCTTACGGAGCTCTCGCCGCTCAGCGGCAAGAACGGCAACCTCTCGGGACAGCTGGGCTCCTCCACCAATTTCACCATCGACGGGATGACCGCCAAGAACCCTACTTCTGCCGGATCTACCACCAGCCGCAGCGGTGCTCCGTTTTCCATATCCATCGAAGCGGTCAGGGAATTCAAGATCACCACCAACCAATATGATGTAACCCTGGGAAGAAGCGGCGGCGGCACCATCAGTGCCGTGACCAAATCCGGGACCAACAGGTTCTCCGGAAGCGCCTGGGAATACCTGAGAACCAACTGGCTTTCCAGCCCATATGATATCCGCGGGAACAAAAGGACCAACGACTTCTCCACTTCCCAGTTCGGATTTACGCTGGGAGGCCCGGTTATTAAAAATAAGCTGCACTTTTTCGTGGCATGGGACCATCAGCTGGATTCAAGGCCGCTGATCATTGCTGATGTACAGTCCAGGGAAGATGCACTGAGGTTCAATGTTACCCGGCAGACCCTGGATCAGGTGCTGAGCATCGGCAGGGCCAAGTACGGCGTTGGAAATACCCCGCAGTTCGGGACTTTTGACAAGGTGCGGAATTCAGATGCGGCATTCCTTCGCCTCGACTGGCAGATCAATGAAAAAAACCTCCTGACCCTCAGGAACAATTTTACCTATGACCTGAATAAAAACGGATTGGCCGATAATACAGCCATCAACTTCTTCGAGTCCTATGCCAACGATAAGAATATGGACAACAGCCTCCTGCTTACGCTGCGGACCAACCTGAAGCCTACGATGACCAATGAGCTGAAGGTACAGCACCTGTATACCTTCCAGGACAGCTATCAGAACGATGAGCTGGGCCATCCGGTACCAAGAGCTATTGTGGAACGCGTACAATCCGTTATTGACGATGCCAATAAGCCGACCACCAACATCCAGATCGGAGGACACCGCTTTGCCCAGGAAAGCTTCAGGAATAACGTTCTGCAGATCGTTGACAACCTGTATTACAATACCGATAAAATCAAATACACATTCGGTGCTGACCTGATGTACACGCATGCCCGGTCAGTCTACGGAAGCGAAGTGAACGGAAGATTCCATTTCCAGGGACTGGACAACTTCAACAACCTGGTCTTTAACAGGTTTTACAGGGAAGTCCCGCTGATGGATGATCCTTCAGTGAAATCAGGCATCTGGAATGCAGGGGTTTACGGACAGGCCCAGACCAGAATTGCCAAAGGCCTGGATCTGATGGCCGGACTGAGGCTGGACTATGCAGGATATCCCAAAGCCGGACTGAACCAAAAGCTGTTCGACGAAATGGGGATCCGTACCGATAACCGCATCAAATCTTTTGTAATCCAGCCCAGGTTTCAGTTTGACTGGAATATCGGCGAACGAAATAAGGATTTCCTGAAATTCGGAGCGGGAATCTTCTCTTCCGATATCAATAATTATATGGTCATCAATAACCTGGTGTTTGACGGCAGGCATCTGGCCACCGTTGATGTGAAACCGTCTCAGGCAGGGCTGACGCCGGATTTCGTAAGCTACCGGAACGATTACAGCACGGTGCCTTCTTTAGCCCAGTTTCAGGTCCCCACAATCAATTATACCGGAAAGGACGCCAGGGTTCCCATCGTCTATAAAGCCAATTTTTCATATACCCATTTCTTTAATGAAAGATTCAGGGCAGGGGTGGCCGGATATATGGCACTGGGCAGGAACAATTATTTCTATTATGACCGGAATATGTATGCCGATCCTTTATTTACCCTGGCCAATGAAGGCGGACGGGGCGTTTATGTACCGGCAGGCAGCATAGAAGGCAGCGGTCTGACCGACTGGAAAGCCGGCAGGATCAATACCAATTTCGGAAGGGTCCTGGAACTGGTAAGCGACGGGAAGGTAAACCAGTTCTCTTTTGTGGCGGATACCAGCTACCGGTACTGGAAAGACGGGGAAATCACGGCGAGCTATACCTGGTCGGATATCCGGGATAATACTTCCTATAACGGAAACGTAGCCAATTCGGCCACTTTATCCACTATGATCGAAAGCGATCCGCGAAACCTGAGGATGACCTATTCCGATAACCAGTTCAGGAATAAGGTGGTCATCTACGGGAACTCGCCTACCCTGGCCGGCTTCACCCTGGGAATCCGCTACTCAGGAATCGGAGGGACCCGCTTTTCAATGACTTCGGGCGGCAATGTAAACGGTGATTTTGTAGACTCGAATGACCTGGCCTATATTTTCCCGGCCCTGACCCAGCCTTTACTGGATGATCCGGAAGTAGGCAAATCGCTGAAAAACTATATCACGGAATACAATAACCGTATTGCAGAGCGTAACGGAGGGAAAAACGGTTTTTACGGCGTCTGGGATGTCCGGGTGGCCAAAAAAATAAAATTTGAAAAGATCGGGGCCTTCGAACTTTCCGTAGATATTTTCAATGTGGCCAACCTTCTGAATAAAGAATGGGGCGTGAACAAATCTTATGGCAATACCGCCCTGTACAGGATCCAGAAATTCAACCCGACGACCCGGCAGTTCGAATATGCAAAAAATACCAGCGGCCTGCAGCCTCTGACAGGAAATCCGTACCAGATCCAGATCGGTGCCAAGTATTCTTTCTGATCCGGTAAAGCAGATCAGAGAAGATAACCTGTCCGGATGTTGATTTCACCCATCTGAATACCGGCTGTAACCCAACCGGAAATGATCTGATGCTGATTCTATTCAGACATAACATTTTCATACAACAGGAAAATAAAGAGTCCGGCTCACTACAGATGAGCCGGATTTCTGCATGGATATGTATTTTTTGCCAACAAACGGGCCTGTCCTTTAATTGTTTTAAATAACGTAAGTTCGATGTAAAATCAGGTATACAGTTAATAGAAATGATTTCAGCCCGTTTACTACGGGATATCTGATGATCCGGCATTAGCTGAATGCGGATAAGTTTTGGCTAAAGCCGGAAGTATACTGCTATAATGACGTCGGGCTGAAGCCCGACGCTATTGATTGATGCAACTCATTTAACATAAACTCAAGTGACCGGATTAAGAAAGCTGTAAGGAGGAAGCCGGAAGTTCCTTTTACCAGAATAAGGGTCAGCAGTCTTCCATGGAAAATAATCATATAACTTTCTTTGAAGAGTAATGCTGCTTAGAAAGATCTAACCCATTCCCTGTCCCCTATTTTACATACAGTATTTAAAATCAATTGAATATTATTGAATTCACGTTAAATTGCTACCGGTGCCTTGATTCCCGGATACGGATCATAATTTTCAAGGCTGAAGTCTTCGAAATCAAAACTGAAAATATCTTTGACTTCAGGATTTAATTTCATTACAGGCAACGGCCTCGGTGTTCTCGAAAGCTGCTTCTTAACCTGTTCGAAGTGGTTGTTGTAAATATGGACGTCTCCGAAGCTGTGCACATAGTCGCCGACTTCGAGATCGCAGACCTGGGCCACCATCATCAGCAGCAGCGCATAGCTTGCAATGTTGAACGGGACGCCTAAAAAGACATCCGCACTCCTCTGGTAAAGCTGGAGAGACAGCTTTCCGTCCGCTACGTAGAACTGGAAGAGCGCGTGGCAGGGCGCGAGTGCCATACCGGGAATTTCAGCTACATTCCAGGCAGAAACAATCAGCCTGCGGGAATCCGGATTTTTTTTGATCTGATCGATCACTTCGGTAATCTGATCAATCACTTTTCCGTCAGCTCCTTTCCAGCTCCTCCACTGGGCTCCGTAAACAGGACCCAAATCTCCGTTTTCGTCCGCCCATTCGTCCCAGATGGACACCCCGTTATCATTCAGGTACTTAATATTGGTATCTCCTTTCAGGAACCATAAAAGTTCATAGATAATGGATTTCAAGTGGACTTTTTTAGTCGTTACCAAAGGGAAACCTTCGGAAAGGTTATATCTCAGCTGATAGCCGAAGATGCTTCTCGTACCGGTACCGGTTCTGTCGGTCTTATCGGTTCCGTGGTCTAAAATATGTTGTAAAAGGTCCTGGTAATTCTGCATTTCGAAAGCATTTTTTGCTGCATCAAATGTAAGAAACTTAACCGGAAAAGATTCTATTATTGATATATGCTTTATTAACAGACTTTCCACATGATTCTGTTACAGGGAGATAGGAGCGGCATACTGCTGATCATCTGGAAACATCCCTGCTTATAGGAATTTATCATGTAACCGTTTGGTTTTCTGCTGAGCCGGTTTATTTTTCCGGCTGCTGATTCAGATCATGCCCCCGTTGATCCGGAAAATAATTTTTGAGCGGTTCTGTTTATTGATTAATTTTAAAGTCTCAACCAATACGCAATTATTATGGAAAGCAATCAACAACTGACGGAACTGATGTCCCTGGACCTGGGCATCGACATCATCAACCGGAGGCCTTATGCCAGGGAAGTTTTCAAATGGCAGGATATGGAACTCCTTCCCCACTCTTCCGCAGACACCATGCTGTGTGAAATCTATGAATGGAACGGCCGCAACTGGAGAACCACCAATAATAACCTGATCGGCTACCTGTTCGCAGGAGAAACCCTTCAGACCATAAAAAACAGCCTGATCAGCGTACAGAAATTCCCGGCCCTGATTCCCGATTTTGAGTTTACCAAAGAAAGCATGGTGGAGTACGGGCTGTCTCTTCCTTCCCTTTTCAATATCGGGATCAACGGTAACATCAGCAATGCGAAAACCTTTTCGGTAAGGGTAAACGGTGTCACCAGGTCGAGGATTACCAATATTGATTCTCCCGGGATCGAAATTCTAAAGAATTATTCGGAATTCACGCAGGACCAGTCCAGGTCATACCGTAAAAACATCAAGTTCAATTACCTCAGCACCTCCCTGTTCTTTGCTGAAAGTGTAGAGATTTACCTGGAAAAAGATGCGGCAACAGGGCTGGACATCAGCTTCCAGACCCGGGATGTGGAAGTGGAAGCAAAAGCCGATACGGATACAACGAAACATTTTATCCTGAAATATTCGGGGAACCAGGCTCCGTTTGCAGCCAAGTTTACCAAAGGAAAGGATTTTAATATCATGTAAAATATAGGTGATGAGTTATAAGTGATGGGTGATGATGTTGAGTTTTAATGTCCGGCCCGGAATCATTTTACAGGACACCGAAAAAAAAATAAAAGCTCCCGCAGATGGTGTCGGCTGCGCAGATTACATACCATGCAAAATCTGCTGAACCTGCGCATCTGCGGGAGTCTGTTTTAAATACAACGGCGAGCTGCCTCAAAAATGAAAAGCTGTCATTCCCGGAAAAACGGGCTCATCACATCATTTTCAAATGATCATATTATTCTATCCGTTCAGGATCATGGCTGCTTCTTTGGCAAAATAGGTAAAGATCATATCGGC
This sequence comes from Weeksellaceae bacterium, assembly GCA_022701475.1. Lineage (GTDB taxonomy): Bacteria > Bacteroidota > Bacteroidia > Flavobacteriales > Weeksellaceae > Chryseobacterium. The sequence continues at coordinate 2,624 of JAKOOI010000026.1, read as the reverse complement.
GCCGGCTCTCTTGAAGCAGGTCAGGCTCTCAATGATGGTTTTGTCATTATCCAGCCAGCCGTTCTGTGCCGCCGCCTTTACCATGGCATATTCGCCGCTTACATTGTATACGGCAATGGGAAGATCGATTGTCTCGCGGACTTTGGATACGATATCCAGGTACGGGAGACCCGGTTTGATCATGATAATGTCCGCTCCTTCCTCAATATCCTTGAATACTTCATTCAGGGCTTCCCTTGAATTGTGGAAATCCATCTGATAGGTTTTCTTATCCTTCGGAATTTCCATATCATCCTTCGGCGCACTGTCCAGGGCACTCCGGAACGGTCCGTAGAATGAGCTGGCATATTTGGCTGCATAGCTCAAAATCCCTACATCGGTATAACCGCTGTCTTCAAGGGCTTCCCGGATCACCTGCACCCTTCCGTCCATCATATCGCTGGGTGCCACAATGTCAGCACCGGCCTCGGCATGGGATACGGACATTCTGGCCAGGGCATCATTGGTGGCATCATTCACGATTTTACCGTTTTCGATAATCCCGTCATGCCCATAGATGGAGTACGGATCCAGCGCTACATCCGGCATGATGATCATCCCGGGAACCGCATCCTTGATGGCACGGATGGTATTCTGCATCAGTCCGTTCCTGTTCCAGGCCTCCTTTCCGGTATTGTCTTTCAGGTCTTCGGAAACCTTCATGTACAGATTTACGGCTTTTATGCCTAAAGAATAAAGTTCCCGGCATTCTTTTACCGTAAGATCGATGCTTCTTCTGAAGATCCCGGGCATCGATGCAATCGGTTCCTCTTTGTTTTCGCCTTCCATAACGAAAACCGGCATTACAAAATCATTGGCGGTAAGGGTGCACTCCCTCACCAGGCTTCTGAGCGAGTCATTCACTCTCAGCCTCCTGTTTCTCGAATGTATCATTGTTTGGAATACTTTTTGAATAAAATTTAATACAAATTTACTATAAGTTACACAAAAAACTATTGCGGGACATTATAGAATTGTTTACTTTTGTTGGAATATAGTTGCGAAATTTTAATTTGATGAAAAAACTTTTACTTTTATTTATATTTTTAGGCTCTTTTGTTGGATTTTCCAACAATATGAAAGCACAGATCAAGGAGCCTTCGTCCTTCTCCCAAAAGGCAGATGACGGTGTTCTGGTAGCTTATCCGAACCCTGCAAAGGACTTTCTGGTCATTAAAGCAAAGGATGCCAATCTTAAAGTAAAGAGTGTTACCTTTTATTCCATTCTGGGAACCCAGGTAGCCAATTACTCGGTGAATATGAACTCCGGAGAAATCAATATCGAAAAACTGAAACCCGGAAAATACCTGATCCGGTATATCCTGAGTGACAACACCATGAAAGTCACCCAGATTGTAAAACAATAAAATAAATCCTGATAATCATCAGGATTTTTTCTTTTAGCACCCTTGTATTTTAATAATTCCGTAACTTTCGGAACATTATTTTACCCTCAGAAAAAACAATTTCATGCTAAAAGCTGAACATATCAGAAAAACGTATAATGCCGGTAAAAAGGTAGCCCTGGATGACTTCAGCATCCATGTTCCGAAAGCAAGCATTTACGGACTTCTAGGCCCGAACGGCGCCGGAAAAACCTCTTTCATCAGAATCATCAACCAGATTACCCAGGCCGACTCCGGAAGTATCACCATTAACGGTCAGGCCCTTCATCCGGGCCATATCAAAGACATCGGATACATGCCGGAAGAACGCGGACTGTACAAGAACATGACCGTAGGAGACCAGCTCCTTTATTTCGGCGAACTGAAAGGAATGAGCCGGAACGATGCCCTTCAGGAAGCTAAAAAATGGTTTGATAAGCTTCATATTGACCAATGGTGGAAAAAGAAACTTTCGGAGCTGTCCAAAGGAATGGCCCAGAAAATCCAGTTTGTGGTGACCGTCCTCCACCGCCCGCATCTTCTGATCCTCGATGAACCATTTTCCGGTTTCGATCCCGTGAATGCCAACCTGATAAAAGACCAGATCATTGACCTTAAAGATAACGGCACCACCATCATTCTTTCTACCCATCGCATGGAAAGCGTAGAAGAAATGTGCGATTATGTGGCCCTGATCAACAATTCACAGAAGATCATCGACGGCAGGGTATTCGATGTGAGGGAAAAGTTCAAGAAAAACATCTTCGGAATCGTTTTGTCTGAAGTGAATGAACGTGCACTCGAAAATTTCAGGTCGCGGTATGAAATACTGGATCTCCGCAACGAAAACAACATGCTTTTCTTCGATGTGAAAAATGAAACGGACCAGAACAGCATCCTTCTTGACCTAGTGCAGGTGGGAAAAATCCGGTCTTTTGATGAAAAAATCCCAAGCATGAATGAGGTGTTCATTAACGCCGTTAGCAATCCATTTTAGTTATGAGCCATATTTTTTTAATTACCAAGAGGGAATTTCTTACGCAGGTCAAGAAAAAATCCTTTGTTATACTTACCTTGCTGGCTCCCGTGATGCTGGTTGCTTTCGGAGCCGTCATCGGGTTGATGTTCAAAGCTAACGAATCTCACAGTGTTATCGAAGTGGTAGACAAAAGCGGCCTTTTCAAAGGTCAGCTTAAATCC
>JAKOOI010000012.1 GCA_022701475.1 Weeksellaceae bacterium | reverse complement strand
TGAAATCCAGTTTCGGGCATATCCGGGATTTACCTAAAAAAGGAATGGGGATCGACCTTGCTACCTTCAGTCCGGATTACGAAGTTTCTGCAGACAAAAAGAAATTGGTAACCGAGCTGAAAGCCGCCGTAAAGAAAGCCGAAATGGTATGGCTGGCTTCCGATGAAGACCGCGAGGGAGAAGCCATTGCATGGCACCTTTCCGATGAGTTGAAGCTGAAGCCGGAAAACAGGAAAAGGATCGTCTTCCATGAAATTACTAAAAATGCCATTCTGAAAGCCATAGACAATCCAAGGGATATCGACCAGAACCTTGTGAATGCCCAGCAGGCAAGAAGGGTGCTGGACAGGATCGTAGGGTTTGAAATGTCTCCCGTACTCTGGAAAAAAGTAAAACCGGGCTTGTCTGCAGGAAGGGTACAGTCCGTAGCGGTACGGCTGGTGGTAGAAAGAGAAAAGGAAATCCGTGAATTTGTGCCGAAAGCCAGCTTCAAAGTGGACGGGGTTTTCCTGAACCACGGGCAGCAGGAGATTTCAGCAAAGTTGAAAAAAGATTTTTCTGAAGAAGCACAGGCAGAGCAGTTTCTGGAACTGGCAAAAACAGCCGAGTTCAAGGTACTGAATGTTGAAAAGAAACCGGGCGTGCGTTCAGCCTCCGCGCCTTTTACCACCTCCACCTTACAGCAGGAGGCCTCATCAAGATTGGGATACAATGTAACCAGCACTATGCGGATCGCACAACGGTTATATGAAGAAGGATACATTACCTATATGAGGACCGACTCCGTCAACCTTTCCCAGGAAGCCATAGACGGTGCCAAAAAACAGATTACCTCAGAATACGGACCCGAATATTCGGCCCCGAGAAAATATACCACCAAATCTGCTTCAGCTCAGGAAGCCCACGAAGCCATCCGCCCTACGGATTTCAGCGTGAAAAGCATCGGCGATGCCCAGCTCAATAAACTGTACCAGTTAATCTACAGAAGGACACTGGCTTCCCAGATGGCCAATGCCAAAATTGAAAAAACCGTTATCGAAATCGGAAATGCAAAGCTGCCGCAGAACTTCGAGGCCCAGGGAGAGGTGATTATCTTCGACGGATTCCTGAAAGCCTACGGAATTATGAAAACAGAAGAGGAGGATGAAGAAAACAACGAAAAACTACTTCCGAAAGTAAGCGTCGGTGAAATCCTTGAATACAAGAAAATTACCGCTACGGAGAAGTTTACAAGGCCGAGCGCAAGATACACTGAAGCCGGCCTGGTAAAAAAGCTGGAAGAACTGGGAATCGGCCGTCCTTCTACCTATGCACCGACGATCCAGACCATTCAGAACCGTGAATATGTGGATAAAAGGGAGATCGAGCCGCAGACCAGGGAAGTAGTAAAAATTTCCCTGGCCAAAGATAAAATCAAAAAAGAAGTCCTCGACGAAAAATTCGGCGGCGATAAAAATAAATTCGTTCCTACTGATATCGGTGAAGTGGTGAACGACTTCCTCACGGATAACTTTACGGAAATCCTCGATTACGGCTTTACGGCAAGGGTAGAGGAAAGCTTTGATGAAATTGCCAGCGGCGACCAGAAGTGGAAGCAGATGATGACGGATTTCTACTCCAAGTTCCATCCGCGCATTGAAGATGTAGAAGAAAATGCAGACCGTGCTACCGGAGACCGTCTTTTAGGGGTGGATCCTAAAACCGGTAAGAATGTTCATGCCAGGATCGGTAGATTCGGAGCCATGATCCAGATCGGGGAAACGGAGGATGAGGAAAAACCGCTTTTTGCTTCTCTGATGGCCGGGCAGAATATTGCTACCATCACGTTTGAGGAAGCTATGGAACTGTTCAAGCTTCCTTTCGATCTCAGCGAAGTAGACAGCCAGCCGGTCTCTGTAGGAGTCGGGAGATTCGGGCCGTATGTGAAATGGGGTGAAACTTACATCAGCATGCCTAAAGGGGAAGACCCATTGTCGGTGGATCAGAAACGGGCAGAAGAAATCATCGCTGAAAAGAAAAGAGCAGATGCACCTATCGCAGATTATAAAGGAGAACCGGTAACCAAAGGAACCGGCAGGTTTGGGCCGTTTATCAAGTACAGGGATATTTTCATCAATGTTCCGAAACGGTATAACTTTGAAAACCTGTCCCAGAACGACATCAACGAACTGATTGATGCCAAGCTGGAAAAAGAAGCCAACCGGTACATCCAGCAGTGGGAGAAAGAGAAGATCTCCATCGAAAACGGGAGATGGGGCCCGTTCATCAAATTCGGAAAAGCCATGTTTAAAATTCCGAAAAAGAAAGACGATACCAAATATGAAGGGGATGAGCTGAAAGAAATTTCCCTGGATGAGGTAAAAAAATGGATCACCGACCAGGATCCGAAAGCATTTGCCGAGAAAAAGAAGCCGGCGGCAAAGAAAACCGCTGCTGCTAAAAAGACGGCGACGGCGAAAAAGCCTGCAGCGAAAAAGAAATAAATTTTCATAAAAAATCCCTTTGATAAAATTTCAAAGGGATTTTTTATGCTTCTGTTAGTTTGTCTGTATTTCCTTTATCAGTTCTTATTATTTAACTGATTTACATTTATCATTACCGGGTTCGGAATAATTATACTTTCCAAACATTGATAATATTAATATTTATAAATTTCATTTAATGGTGATCATTTATTGAAGATGGATTAAATAAAAAGTGTTTTAAATGGATATTTATTTGATTATATTGTAAATCATTGTATATTCGTTAAAAAATATTGTTTGATCATTAATATTTAAATCAAATGATGAATAGAAAATTATACATTACAATATTCTGTATATTACACGTCATTCTTTTTGCTCAGAAAGCACGGAATTTTGAAGCTGAAGATGATATCGCAGAGTTTCAATTGGAGGACGGTAGTTCGTTCAGAGGACACTTTATCGGCCCTGTAATTATAACTTTTACATCGGGTCAGATCATTCTTAATAATAAAATATCAGGGTTTAAATATGCAACTTTAGATGATAAAGTCAAAAAAGAAATAAGGTCCAATGACGTTAAGAGAGTAATCTTTTATAATAATGACAGTATTGCAGGAATTCAGGAAAAAATTAATGTAAAAACCGTTGATAGGGAGGGAAATCTCTCAGAAAGTAATTTTGAAACATTTGAATACCTGTTATATGACGGTGAGATTAAACTTTACGGCTCCAATGTATATACCTGCGAAACTTTATCTCCATGTTATTACACCCATTCAAATTTTTATATTCAGAAGAGTGGAGATCCCTATGCGGTTTTGGCTGTAAAAAAGAAGAGTCAGTTCAGTTCCAAAATCGGATCCTCTATTGAGAATATAGTTGATGCATTTAAGGCAATCGGAGGAAAATGCTCTTCTTTTAATCAATATCTTGATTTCTTTGACAAAGAAATATTGCAGGGTAAGAAACTGGATAAAACCCTACAAAAAGAATATCAGGATATTTATGAAGTTACATTGAAGGAAACAAAGAATGACCGGACACAGTTTAGGAAGTTTTTTAATCTTGTAGCCGATAAAGTTCAGAGTCGCCAGGCGGAAGTCTATTTTGGTATAATTAAAGAATATGAGAAAAACTGTCTTTAAAATGGTATTAAAATAAAATATATTCTAATCAACTGTAGAGCACAGGATACACAATTGCTGTTATTGCTTTAAATTGGCAAGAAATAAATACAATGAGCCATTCAGGATACACCCGGAAAGAATTTTTGAAAACGTCAGCCTTAGGAATTGCAGCTGTATTTTTGGGGTCGTCATTTACCGGTTTACAGCCCTTGGAAAATAAGCCTTACTTCAATATAAAACCAATAGGAAGACCGTTTTCCCTGGAAGGCTATTATATCTGGTGCTGTTCCCCCATCTGGGGCGAAGACGGGAAAGTCCATCTTTTCTATTCCCGGTGGAAAAAAGAAAAAGGGATGGGCGGCTGGCTCAACGGATCCGAGATCTGCAGGGCCGAAGCGGATTCCCCTTATGATACTTTTGAACATAAAGAAATTGTTCTGGCGCCAAGAGGTGAAGGTTTCTGGGATGCTACCACCTGTCATAATCCATTAATAAAGCAGGCCGGGAATCAGTACCTTTTATTCTTTATGGGAAATGCCAACGGAAAAACCAATACCAAAAGAATCGGGCTAGCTGTTTCAGACAGCTTGGCCGGGCCCTGGAAAAGACCGGATGAGCCTTTGTTGCTTCCCGGAAAAGAAGGTTCCTGGGACGACCATTGTACCACAAATCCGGCTTTTGTACAGGGAAACGACGGCAAGTACTGGCTGTTCTATAAATCCTGGAATACCCTGGAATATGAAACTCAGAAAGGTCCGGTCCGGGGAAACCGGAAATATGGACTGGCAAAAGCAGAATCTCCGTTCGGGCCTTACAAAAAAGTACCGGAAAATCCGGTTATTGATTTTTCTTCCCTGCCGGGTAATGCCCAGCTGGAAGATGCATTTGTATGGAAGCAGAAAGGAGTATTCCATATGGTTGCCCGCGATATGGGCTTTTACAATCATGAATATGGCCTGCATCTCACCACAAAAGATGGTATCCGCTGGACAAAACCGGAAATAGCCTACCTTGATATGAGATCGTATATTCAGGAACCTGCTCCGCCGGAACACCTGAAAAGATTCGGGCGGCTGGAGCGGCCAATGGTCCTGCCGGATAGGGATGGTGAAACCCCCGGGTTTTTATTCGGGGCGACACAGGGCGGCAGATTTGAAACTTCCACTGCTTTTGTATTTGAAATAAAACGTAATCAGCTCAGGTAATAAGACTGGAGAAACTGAACATACCCTGGACTTTGTTGCCATCCTCTGCAGGTTGCCATCCTTGAACGAATGACTGTCGCCGCTGCTGTAATCAGATTAAAATAATAATACAAAGCTGTTAATAAACACGGCAAATGGCTTTTTATGCTTGGTAAACAATTTAATTTTAATATTTTTGGTACCCATAACAGGTAACAAAAGAATGAATTTTGAAGACTTTATCATTTCGCCGAGGCATTTCCGGGCAGAAAGCTGGCAGATCGGAAATCAGATTACTAAAGATATAAAGGAAAACAGTATCGTCCTTCTTTTTGTATCGGATTACCGCGGTGCCGGCGGTGATGCTGAAATGCAGGACTTTACGGGGATCAGAAAGGAGTTTTACAAACTTTCCCAACTGGATTTTGAGATTCCCGTGGTGGATCTTGGCGACCTGGTATCCGGAAAGTCTGTACAGGATTCGCATTATGTGCTCCAGGAAGTTCTTTCCGCCTGCCATCATAAAGGAGCAATCCCTGTCATTATCGGAGGTTCCAATGATTTTTCATATTCGCTTTTTTCCGCCCTTCACCTTTTTGTAAAAAACATCAGTTATACACAGATCAGCAATATCATTTCCCTGAAGCAGGGAGAAGCGATCAACGAACGCACTTTTCTAAGCAAGATTTTAGGGTCCAAAGACTTCTCCATCCGGAACTACCACCATTTGGGATACCAGAAACACCTGAATGAGACGGATTCCGTACGGATGATCAAAGAAGTGGACTTTGATATCGTGCGGCTGGCAGAAATGATGAATTCTACCGAGAAAACCGAGCCTTTTTTCCGGAAAGCAGACCTGGTGACGGTTAACTGCGATGCTATTGAAAGTTTTAGTGAGCCTTTTTCCCAAAACCCACAGGTCAACGGCCTCAACAGACGGGAAATATGTGCTTATATGAAAGAAATCGGACTGAGTGAAAACCTGAAATCCGTAGGGATTTTTAATTATAATATCAACTCCGGAAACCGGTTGAACCATCAGCTGCTTGCCCAGATGATCTGGTACCTGATCGAAGGGATCAATATCCAGCGTTCCCACCCCAAAGAAAGACAGTATGAAATATTTTATGTATTGGTGGATGACCGTGAATATGCTTTCCGCCGCGATACCTTCAGCAATCTCTGGTATTTCGGGGATGACGAAAATATAAATAACTGTATTCCCTGCTCAAAAAGAGATTTCGAGGAAGCTAAAA
>JAKOOI010000577.1 GCA_022701475.1 Weeksellaceae bacterium | reverse complement strand
CCGCTGTTTTCCGTATTTTTCTGGCGGATGCCCTGCCTGAATCCTGTTGCCATAATTCTTTTCTGATGAAGTAACTTTCTTTCGGGATAAAAGTCAGGTTCCGGTTTTGCAGAGTGACTTTATCCGGGTACAAAGATAAAATATTGTTTTCATGAAATTTATCAACCTGCCGATTGAATTTCTCAATCGGTTTTTACAGTAACTTTGACGGATGAAAAAGCTTGAAACCCGGGAGGATATAGAATATCTGGTTAATTCTTTCTACCATAAAGCAGTGCATGATAAGAAGATCGGTTTTTTCTTTACGGAAATTGCCAAGATAGAACTGGAGAAACACCTTCCTAAAATGTATGCTTTCTGGGAATCCATTCTTTTCGGGCAGATGAGCTATAAAGGCAACCCGATGGGTGCCCATTTTCCCATTAATGAAGCCCATGCGATGGAGCAGCCACACTTCGACCGCTGGCTGGAACTGTGGAAAGCTACCATTGAAGAGAATTTCACCGGTTATACCGCAGACATGGCTATTGGCAAATCAGAAAATATTGCCAAACTGATGGCCTTTAAAATGGAGCTGGCGAGAAGGCTGTAAAGGATAAATTTTCTTGTGTATAGTTAATCTCCCGGCTACGGCACAATCACGGTAAAGATATAAGCGGCCAGGTTTACCAGCAATACGGTTCCATAGAGGATATTCGTCTTGCCGCGGCTCAGGGAAAGCATGACGATAAATACCGAGAGCGATAGAAGGATCACGTCTTTCTTGTCCAGTCCCAGCACCAGCGGAATATCATACATGATGCAGACCAGGGATACCGCCGGAATGGTAAGACCGATACTGGCCAGAGCGGAACCCAGCGCCAGATTGAGGCTCGACTGGATCTGGTTGCTCTTTGCAGCCCGGATGGCAGCCAGCCCTTCAGGAAGCAGAACCACTGCGGCAATAATAACGCCTACCAGTGATTTCGGGGCGCCCAGGCTCTGTACCATTCCTTCAATGGTTGAAGACAGCCCTTTTGCCATTACTACGACAACAGCCAGGCAGATCACCAGGAAGACAAAGCTGATGGTGGTTTTTTTAACGGAAGGAATATACATCTCTTCGGAATGTTCCTCTGGAACGATAAAGTAATTCCGGTGACGGATGGTCTGAACCATCAGGAAGATCCCGTAAATAACCAGGCAGGCAATGGATACGAAGATCAGCTGGGCCTGATTATAAAACGGACCGTTGACGCTGGATGTGAAATTCGGGAGGACAAGGGTCAGGATTAAAATAGAAACGATACTTACCAGGTAGGTTGTAGCAGAAGTCCGTGCGAAAAACTGCTCATAATATTTTACGCCGCCTACCAGGATACAGATTCCGAGGATACCGTTCAGGATCAGCATTACGGCAGCAAAAACGGTATCTCTCGCCAGCGTAATGGCCTGTTCGCCGCCGGCCACCATCAGGGAGATAATCAGTGCCACTTCCAGAATCGTGATGCAGAGAGCCAGGATGATGGTTCCGAAAGGTTCACCTACCTTATGGGCTACCACTTCTGCATGATGAACGGCAGAGATCACACTTCCGGTAAGAAGTATACCGGCCAGGATATCAAAAACCACTCCTGTCCCCATCAGTCCCGAAAAATAATATCCGGCTGCGAGTACGGGAAAAATGTACGTATAATGTAAAAGTTCTTTCAAATTCATAAGTGTCTGTAAAATACAAAAAATCTGTGATGCCTGAAATAACAAAGGCCATATTCATGATGATTCAGAAGATTCCAAAGATGGAAATCCTGAAAATCCGTCAGCATATGGAATAACAGCCCGGTACCGATGATCCTGATGTTTCCTTTAAAAAAAAGCATCAAAAAATACACCGCAATGGCATAATAGGAATGCAGGAAATGAAACCCGACACTGCCCCGGTCAGGATCAAAGACAGGGTCGGCAAAAAGATGATCCAGGTCTACCAGCATGGTCGCCAGCATGATGAGGTAGGCTTTTTTCCACTGATTTCGGTAAAAAATCCATGCAATAAAAACCGGAAAGATAAAATGCAGGAAATAGTGGGTAAACGTTTTCCAGAAGGTGTAATCCATCAGATTCTGTTTTTGAGATAATCCTGCCGCAACGGTTCATCCAGTTTTTCAATGGCATACCGCAGGCAGGTCCTCGGCATTTCTTTATAATAAAGGTTAAGATACCCAATCAGTTCTTCTTTATCTTTCTGTCCTATTTCCCGCAACATCCAGCCATTGGCTTTATGCATCAGGTCATGCGGATGGGAAAGATTTTCCGTAATCAGGTCTTTGGCAAGCTCAAAAACACCCTTTTTAATGGAATACAAGGTTCCTACGACAGCCATCCTTTTGTGCCACATCACTTCAGAGCCGGAAAGGTTTCTCAGCAGATCTGCTCTCCCGTTTTCAAAAGCATATCTGCCCAGGATCTTATAACAGCTGGTATCCACAAGATCCCAGTTGTTGATGGAGGAAAGGTGACTGAGATAAAAGTCGATAATACCGGCCTGCAGTTGCTGATCCTTTGTTTTTTCAAACTTCAGTACCAGAATCAGGAGGGCGGTCAGCCGGTGTTCATGGTAAGATGAAGCAAGAAGGCATTTCAATTCCGGGAGGGAGATCTTGGGATAATATTCTTTTGCCACCAGCCGCTGATCAGGTACGGTTACGCCCAGAAACAGATCGCCCTCGCCATACTCCCCTTTTCCGGTTTTAAAAAATTTCCGGAAAGAAACTGCCTTTTCAGGAGCAGCCAATACGGCAAGGGCTTCCCGGATTTCTTTTTCCGGATCAGTGCTTTTCATCAGAAACGGTTTCCAGGGCTTCTTCTTCCCTGGCAATCTTATTGGGATTGGCAACCTTGGCAATGGTAAGCCCCTGAACAATAATGGAGAATACCACAACACAGTAGGTAATACTTAATACAGCAGTACTATGATCATTCTTAGGTATGGAGAGCGCAAGCGCAATGGATACTCCGCCCCGGATTCCGCCCCATACGAGGACTTTCACCGTCTGCGGACTGAATGTCGTCCTCATGAATTTGGTAGGTCCCCAGATGGAAATGAAGCGGGCAAATAAAACCACGGCAATGGCAATAATCCCCGGGATCATGAAGTGCTCAAGGTCGCGGATCATCAGGAGTTCAAACCCGATGAACAGGAAAAGAACGGCATTCAGGATCTCATCAATCAGTTCCCAGAATTTGATCAGGTAATCCTGCGTAATGGATTTCATTTTAAATTTTACATTGAAATTCCCCATGAACAGCCCGGCAGCCACCATCGTTAAAGGCCCTGAAATATGCATCTGCCGCGCAACAAGATAACCTCCCATTACCACAGAGAGGGTAACCAGTACAGAAATAATATAATCATCCACTTCGCGCATCAGCCTTGAAGTAACCCAGCCGAGAATAACGCCCAGCAACAGCCCGCCGCCGGCTTCCTTCAGCAGCAGCAGCCCGATGCTTTCTACACCCAGGTCCACTTCGTTGCCGATGGCCAGCTGCAGCACCACGGTAAAAACCACCACGGCCATACCGTCATTGAATAAGGATTCACCGGCTACCTTCGTCTCCAGTGATTTGGATACGTTGGCCTGCTTCAGGATACTGAGAACCGCCACCGGATCGGTAGGCGAAATCAGGGCTCCGAAAAGCAGGCAGTAAATAAACGGCAGCTGTATGCCGAGGAAGGGCAGCAGGTAAAACATACCGAAACCTACCAGAAAGGTGGAAATAACCACTCCTATGGTAGAGAATATGATAACCGGCCTGAGCTGTTCTTTGAGATCATCGATGTTGACATGGATTCCTCCTGCGAAAAGCAGGAAATTAAGCATGGCACCCATCAGTACTTCCGTAAAGTCGATGCTGCTCATCAGGTTATGAAGATGCCCGAAGGTTCTCGGCAGAACGGTTTCCCCGAAAAGAACAAGGAAAATGGAAACCACAATAGCGATTACCATAATCCCGATTGTACTCGGCAGCTTCAGGAATCTGTAGTTGAGGTAAGAGAAAATAGAGGCTAATACGATTAAGGCTGAAAATGAATAATATAATTCCAAATCTGTTTTTAATTAATGTTCTGTTTTAGTCGATATAAAGTACTTTGATATAAACACTGTTGTTTTCTTTCTTCCAGAGGTCAAGCATCCCGTCTTTGGAAGGAGTTGAGCTTCTGGTATATTCCTGTCCCATATTCAGGATATTCAGTAAGATGTACTCGTCTCCCACCGTGTTGACCATTAATGGGCTTTCTTCCGATTTTCCGTCGCCGGAATTTTTTATGGCATCGGTGAGCGCCCTGAACTGACTGAGGTGGTGCATGAAATTGTTTCCGTCCTTTTTGGAATCATACGCTTTCAGCAGAATAAGGAGAATATCCAGATTGGTGGGATCTTGATCGTATAAGATCTTTCCGAGTCTGATGCACTCGTCGAAATTCCCTTCTTTAAAATCCGCTGCCAGCTTTTTGAAATCCCCATCCGTGGTAGAGACGATATCTTTCCGGAAATTCCTTCCGTAATACAGGTACTGCGACTCCATACTGTCCAGGGATTTCGGATAGGCCTTGTATTTGAAAATCAGCTTGTCATAGTGATAAGGCGATTTTTCACTGGCAAGGCTTTTTTCAACGGATTTAAAATCAATTTTCGGCTGCTGGGCAGAAGCGGAAACCGGAAACAGTACGATGAGCAGGAACAGGAAGTATTTCATCATTCGTTTTTGTGGTGTTCTTGCTGTTCTTCATCCCGTTCATCATTATCAAAATACTCGAAAAGGAAATCATTGTACGGAAATCTTGAGATATGGATTTTCATGACTTCTTCATAGACCATTTTCTTCATTTCCGGGAAGTTTTCTTTGGTCAATGCCGAAATGAAAACCGTAGGATATTTGGATTTAGCCATCCAGGTATTCTTCCATTCCTCCAGTGAAATATTTTTGCGGGTGGCCGGCGTTAAGTCGTCTTCATCCTTTTTATCATAGCTGAAGTCATCGATCTTATTGAATACCATGATCATCGGTTTCTGGTGGGCGTTGATTTCCATAAGGATCTGGTTGACGGAATCGATGTGGTCCTCGAAGCTTTCGTGCGAAATATCAACGACATGAATCAGAAGGTCGGCTTCTCTTACTTCGTCAAGGGTGGATTTGAAGGATTCTACCAGTTGGGTCGGCAGTTTGCGGATACACCCTACCGTATCGGTCAGCAGGAATGGCAGATTCCCGATTACGACTTTCCGTACCGTCGTATCCAGGGTGGCAAAAAGCTTGTTTTCGGCAAACACTTCCGATTTGGACAGGGAATTCATCAGGGTGGATTTCCCGACATTGGTGTAACCTACCAAAGCAGCGCGCACTACTTTTCCCCTGTTGTTCCGCTGGGTAGCCATCTGCTTATCAATGGTTTTCAGTTTTTCTTTCAGGAGGGAAATCCTGTCGCGGATGATCCTTCTGTCGGTTTCAATTTCCGTTTCCCCGGGACCTCTCATCCCGATTCCCCCTTTCTGACGCTCGAGGTGGGTCCACATCCGCGTCAGCCGCGGCAACAGGTATTGGTATTGGGCAAGTTCCACCTGGGTTCTGGCATAAGAAGTCTGTGCTCTTTGGGCAAAGATATCCAGGATCAGGTTGGTACGGTCCAGTATTTTTGCTTCTATTTCGCGCTCCAGGTTTTTCAGCTGGGAAGGTGATAGCTCATCATCGAAAATTACCGTTCCTATTTCGTTTTCCTTTACATATTCTTTTATTTCCTGGGCTTTCCCGCTTCCTATGAAGGTTTTGGAATCCGGCTGGGTGAGTTTCTGGGTAAATCTCCTGTCTACGGTAGCTCCTGCGGTAAAAGCAAGGAACTCCAGTTCATCCATATATTCGATCAGTTTTTCCTCATCCTGATGTTGGGTAATAACACCTACCAAAACAGCTTTCTCGTATTGATGTTCTTTCTTTTCTAACATTGGGTTCTGTCTAAATTGTGAGATTTACAAGATAGCATTTTTAATAAAGAAAACCAAACCAAAATCCATCAGGATTGAAAAATTCTGTTCAGATATATTATAATGCCATAAAATATTTTCCAGGCTTATTATGCATGTTTTTACGCAAAATAATCCCAATTGCTGAAAAATATTTCGGGAAAGCTGGATAAAGGGTGAAAATTTTATTAAAAAAACTATGCAAACTATGAATATTTTGCACTGAATTTGCATTTTCTGTACCACAATCATAAATATTAATTGAATTTAGCCGTAAATTTAATTTACTTAAAAACTGTAATGACCATGATCAGCTCTGTAAGATGCATAATTATCGAGGACAACGAACTGGACCGCCTGGTTCTGATTCAGCATCTTAAGCAGTTCAGTGCGGTGACGGTAATAGGGTCTTTCAGTTCTGCAGAGGAAGCAGTTCCGCATCTGGATACACCTATCGATCTTATCATTATGGATATTGAACTGCCCGGAATGAACGGGATCGAGTTCCGGAAAATTACCAGGCACATTCCGGGCTGTATCTTCATCAGCAGCAATCCGCAACATGCCGCTGATGCATTTGAGGTCAGTGCCTCTGATTTTCTTGTCAAGCCTTTGAGATCGGAGCGGTTCAGTAATGCGATGCAACGGCTTTTTACATTCTTTGAAATGAAAGAAAAGTCGGAAAATTTTGATGCCCTGACCGGTGAAAGTGTTATAAGGATTAAAGAGGGCGGAGTCATCAGCCAGATTAAAATCAGCGATGTGATCTATCTTGAGGCGCTGAAAGATTATACCCTTATTATCACTTTGGAAAAGAAATACTGCATCCTGGATTCTATCGGGAGCATGCTTCAGAAAAAAGACTTCGGATCCTTTGTACGGATCCACCGGAGCTTTGCTGTTCCCAGGCACCTGATCCGTATGAAAAATACGAATGAGGTGGAACTGGTACGGCAGATCAGGTTGCCCATCGGCCGGGCATACAAAAACAATCTGGATTTTTTCGTCCCGTAATCCCTGTTATTTTTGAGTTTAAAAATACCAGCGGGAAATGTTTTCAGCCTGAAAACTTCAGATATAAGGATAAATAGAATGTAGGGTGAATAATTTTCAATCATAATGTGTTAATTTTTAATATATTGTATTTAAAAATTGTTATTCGTCGATTAATAATGTCGTTTATCTATTTTTAGTGTAATACTTATAATATATAGGTAAATTTATATGCTTAAAAGGTTTCTTTTAAGCACACCAAATAATACCAATCACAAAATCATTGTATATGAAAAGAACATCTATTTCATGTTTTTTCCTGTTGCTTCTTGTCCCCGCCGTGCTGCTGAAGGCACAGACCGCCTTTCTGGTTACGGGTGCCAATGCATCGGGTGGCGGCGGTTCCGTTTCTTACAGCATCGGACAGGCAGCCTACTTTGCCAAAGGCAATAACACGGAAATCTCCGAAGGCGTACAGCAGGCCTATGAAATCACCACTGTCCTTGCCGCCGGCGAGGTATCGGGTACCAAAGAAAGCGGAGCAGGAATCGTACTGTATCCGAATCCCGTAAAAGATTACCTGTATCTGGATTTTAACAGTCATCGTTTTGACGGTTCAGATTACCAGCTCTTCGATGCCCAGGGCAAACAGGTCATGTCCGGTAAAATCAGTCAGTCTAAATCTGAGTTCAATTTCTCTTCTCTTCCTTCCGCTATGTATATCATCAGGATCAATCAGGAAGGCAGAAATCTAAAAACATTTAAAATCATCAAAAAATAAGTACCATGAAAAAAATGATTATCGCCATAGGGTTGCTGCTGGGCACCCAGTTTGCCTTTGCACAGGCACCCGAAAAAATGAGCTATCAGGCCATTATCAGGAATTCCTCGGGTCAGATCCTGGCCAATCAGAATATCGGGGTTAAAATAAGCATCTTGCAGGGATCACCTTCAGGAACTGCAGTGTTTTCCGAAAGGCTTACCGGAACTACCAATGCCAATGGGCTGGTTACTATGGAAATCGGGACGGGAACCGTACTTGCCGGAGCTTTCAGCACCATCAACTGGCCGTCGGGAAGCTATTATATGAAGACGGAAACGGATCCTACAGGGGGTACCAACTACAGCATTACCGGAACGAGCCAGCTCCTGAGCGTACCTTATGCCATGTTCGCCAAATCCGCAGGAAATGTTTCTGCAGGAGGCTTTGCCATTCCCTATATCAATACCTTTACCAATGCCGGAAACCTGTTTTCCATTACCAATGATGGTGACGGTCCTTCTATTGAAGGAATCAATAATACTACATCATCAAATGTGACCTCCATAAAAGGAGTGGTGAATAACCTTGCTCCCGGCGTATTCTCTGTAGGGGTAAAAGGAGTAAATACAGGAACCGCATCCCAGGGGATAGGAACATGGGGAAGCCATGACGGTAGCGGATGGGGTGTATACGGGTCAGCACCTACGGGTGTCGGTGTCTATGGAAGTGCTTCAGGTGCCGG
The DNA here is from genome assembly GCA_022701475.1 of Weeksellaceae bacterium. GTDB lineage: Bacteria > Bacteroidota > Bacteroidia > Flavobacteriales > Weeksellaceae > Chryseobacterium. The sequence goes on along the minus strand of JAKOOI010000577.1, from coordinate 2,535 downwards.
ATACGGGATATATGCCAACAGTACCTCCGGAACCGGCCTCAATGCCACTTCCGGATCCGGGATTGCAGCCAATGTAGGAATTTTTAATGCTTCCAATAATAACAATGTTTTTAATGCCAATACCGTCGGTAACGGGAATGTAGTATATGCCAGTACAACCGGTACCGGAAAAGGGGTTTACAGCTCTACCGGAGCGGGATATGCTGTACACGGAGCTACCAGCAGCCCGGTTTCAGCAGGGGTCGTCGGAGATAATAACGGAGAAGGGGAAGCTATCGTGGGCCGTAACACCAGTGACATTGCCGGTGCTATCGTAGGCCGTAATGACGGTGGCGGATACGGAATCCGGGGATTCGTTGCCGGTAACACTTCAGGAACCGGAGCAGGCGTCCTGGGACAGGTGGGAGTCAATGGCAGTAAAGGACGGGCCGGAAGATTTGAAAATACCAATATGTCAAACGATAAAAATACACTGGAAGCTTCTACCAATTCCTTAGGGGATACGGGAGTTCCCGGGGCCGGGGCCGGGCTGTATGCGGAATCTACCCATTCTGATACCGTAGCACCAGCCATCCGGGCGAAGACCAATACGGTATTTGCCAACTTCGGTTCCAGTGCCGTATTTGCGGAGTCGGCAGGTCCCGGAGGAACAGCCGGAACTTTCCATTCTTCCAGTGCTACCGGCCAGGGAAATACCCTGATGGTGGTTAACAACGGTCATGGAAAAGCCATTATGGCCAATGCTTCCAATGCCGGAAATGCCGTAGAAGCCAATGTCAACGGAACCGGAAAAGCTTTTTACGGCTGGGTGCCGTCCACTGCTTCAGGCCAGGCTGCCGACTTCCAGAATTTCAATGCTTCCAATGCCAAAACCGTATTGTCTGCCAAAACGGTAGCTAACGGAATGGCCGGGGATTTCTTTGTAGATAATGCCAACGGAACTTCTGCGGCACTTCACGGTAAAGTAAATTCACAGTTTGCCGATTTCGGAACCGCAGGTGTTTATGGGGAATCTGCAGGAATGGGCGGCTACGGCGGATTGTTCTATGCTTCCAATGCCAGTGGAAACGGGCCTGCGATCTTTGCGCTTTCCGAAGGACATGGGAACGGGATCACTGCCAATGCAGCCAATGACGGAACCGCCATAGAAGCGACTGCCGATGGCACCGGAAGTGCAATTTATGCCTGGATCCCTGATTATGGGACCGGCCATGCCGCAAAATTCAGCAATTACAATGCCTCCAACAGCAATCCTACCTTAACGGTAGAATCTACAGGAACAGGCGCCCTTGCGGTATTCAAAGCCGGGAATTCTACTGCTTCTCCCGTAAATGTTGCCAGGATCAACAGCGAAGGAAAGGCATTCTTCAATGGGGGAACCCAGAACAGTGGTGCCGATATCGCGGAAGCTTTCGATGTGGAGGGGAATATCTCATCCTATGAACCGGGTGACATCCTTGTCATTTCAACAACCAAAGACCGGGCAGTTGAGAAATCGTCAGGCGCATATTCCACTCTTGTGGCAGGGGTATACGCTACCAAACCCGGCGTCCTGCTGACAGAAGAACATATTGATACCAGCATTTCAAATAAAGTTCCGATGGGTGTTATCGGAGTAATCCCGACCAAAGTGTGCCTGGAAGGCGGTAAAATAAAACGGGGAGACCTTCTGGTTACCTCTTCAAAAACCGGAGTAGGAATGAAAGCCAATCTGAAAAAAGTGAAAATCGGGCAGGTCATCGGAAAGGCACTTGAAGATTACGATCAGAACGGAACCGGAAAAATTAACGTATTGGTAAACATTAAATAATAAATCATGAAATCATTATACATTATTGCTTTTTCAGCAATCAGCATGCAGCTCTGCGCCCAGCAGGATAAAAAAAATCCTGAAATTCAGGAAGCAGCCTATTATAAAGAATCAAAAGCATTCGAAGCACAGATGATGAAGGAGGCAAAGGATAGGCCGGCTCAGAAGTCTTCTGCAGCCGTACTGGTTTCCGAGCAGGGACTGGACACCGGGAAGCCGGCTGCCAGGCAGGAGCCTCCCAAAAGCAACAGCGGGAAACTGCTTCCGGCTACAGCCGGTTTTGAAGAGATCATGGCCGCAGTGCCGGGCAACAGGCCTTCCAAAACAGCAGTTTCATCCGGAGATCCGGCAAGGACAGGACGCCTGAAGAGTACGCCCAATCTGAGCATACGGGAGATCAGGAAAACGATTCCCAGGAATTGACCATGATCACCTGTTTCAATAACAAGTCCGCTTTAAAGGCGGACTTTTCCATTTCAGGATGGCTGGTATCCTGTACTTATTGTTCATTGAAACAGATGTCAGGATAAATAGAATTCCGGGCTTCGGGTTCCCTTTTTGTAGGTTATTTTCTTATGCTGATTACAATGATCGTCCCGGAATCAATCCCAGTCTGAGGCGATGAACTTCATGGTGCTTCCCTGTTTATCATGCAGAATCAGGAAATGCCCGTTGATTTCATAACGGGTCATATTTTTGAAACCCTTTGCGAAATCATCCTCCAG
>JAKOOI010000531.1 GCA_022701475.1 Weeksellaceae bacterium | reverse complement strand
CTTCTTACCGCTTCCGTCAGCTGTCCGCCTTCATCATACCCTACATATCCCGGAGGCGCACCGACCAGTCTGGAAACACTGTGGCGTTCCTGGTATTCACTCATGTCAATCCTTGTCATGTTGTTTTCGTCATCGAATAAGAACTCGGCCAAAGCTTTTGCCAGCTCGGTTTTTCCGACCCCGGTGGTTCCCAGGAAGAGGAATGATCCGATCGGTTTTTTATCGTCGCTCAAGCCGGCCCTGTTTCTTCGGATCGCATCGGCCACTGCCGTAATGGCTTCATCCTGTCCAACTACCCTGTGGTGAAGTTCATTTTCAAGGCTCAGTAATTTTTCTCTTTCCGATTGCAGCAGCTTGGTTACCGGAATCCCGGTCCATTTCGCGATCACTTCAGAGATATTCTCAGAAGTCACTTCTTCCTTGATCAGTTCATTCTGATGGTTCTGCATTTCCAGTTCCAGTTTCTGCAGCGCGTCTTCTTTTTCTTTGATCTTCCCATACTGGATTTCCGCTACTTTGGCATAATCTCCGGCTCTCGAAGCTTTTTCTGCTTCCAGTTTCAGGGATTCAATATCTTTTTTGATCTGGGTGAGATCCTCGGATTTCTGTTTTTCCTTCAGCCATTTGGCGTTGATTTCATTCCTTTCTTCTGAAATTTTTGAAATGTCTTCCTTCAAGTGATCGATTTTCGTCTGATTCCCTTCCCTTGAAATCGCGGCAAGCTCGATTTCCAGCTGCATCAGTCTTCGGTCAAGGACATCCAGCTCTTCCGGTTTGGAGTTGATTTCCATTCTCAGCTTGGCCGAAGCCTCGTCGATCAGGTCAATGGCTTTGTCCGGCAAGAAGCGGTCTGAAATGTACCGCTGCGACATTTCCACGGCAGCAATAATCGCTTCGTCTTTAATTCTTACTTTATGGTGCGCCTCGTACTTATCCTTGATTCCACGGAGAATGGAAATGGCGGATTCGGTATCCGGTTCCTCCACCATTACTTTCTGGAAACGCCTTTCCAAAGCTTTATCTTTTTCGAAATATTTCTGGTATTCATTCAGCGTAGTCGCACCGATGGCTCTTAATTCCCCTCTTGCCAGGGCCGGTTTCAGAATGTTGGCTGCATCCATGGCTCCTTCGCCGCCGCCGGCTCCGACCAACGTGTGGATCTCATCAATGAAAAGGATGATCTGCCCGTCGGATTTGATCACCTCATTCACTACGGATTTCAGTCTTTCTTCAAATTCCCCTTTGTATTTGGCGCCGGCAATCAAAGCTCCCATATCCAGTGAATACAGGGTTTTATCCATTAGGTTTTCCGGAATGTCACCGGAAATAATCCTATGGGCTATTCCTTCTGCGATTGCGGTTTTACCCACACCGGGTTCCCCGATCAGGATCGGATTATTTTTAGTTCTTCTGGAAAGGATCTGCAACACCCTTCTGATTTCTTCATCACGGCCAATCACCGGATCAAGCTTGCCTTCCGCAGCCAGTTCATTGAAGTTCTTGGCATATTTGTTCAGGGATTGATAAGTCTCTTCCGAACTTGCAGAAGTAGCCTTGCTTCCTTTTCTCAATTCTTTGATTCCGCCTTCCAGCAGATTCCGGGTAACGCCCATGTCTTTCAGCATCTTCGATACTTCCGAATTCGTTTCGATCAGGGAAAGCCATAAATGCTCGATGGTTACATATTCATCACCCATTTTTTTGGCGATATTCGGGGCATCCAGCAATATTTTGTTGGCCGATTGGGAGAGGTATATGTTTCCTCCCTGTACCTTTGGAAGTTTTTCCAGATTTTCACGGTTGCGCTCTCTTACCAAAGCAGCATCGGCTTCAGATTTTTTCAGTAAGAACGGCGAAATATTTTCATCCACCTGAAAAATACCTTCAAGAAGATGTTGGGGCTCGATACTCTGGTTGCCGAATTCCATGGCTACCTGTTGTGCGGCCTGGATGGCTTCCTGCGATTTTACAGTATATTGGTTTAAATTCATATCTCTATATTTTTGATGTTATTCAGTTGCAAGTATTGATTTCAGACATCAGATTTCAGACCATAAGAGTCTTATAAATGTTAATTTTCCAAATCAGATATTCTGATTTCTGATGCCCTCCATCGTATTTAATCATTTAATTCAGGAGCTATATCACAAAAAGTATTCAATTGTTGATTTTTTAAAAATAAAGGACAAATTTTCCGGATTTTGCATTTTTAATCAGAAGTTACTGGTCAAATTTTCCGATATTCAATAATTTAGCAAAAAAATCCCGGAATAAAAGTCAGTTCATCAATCTTTTAAACCGAATAGTAATCAACAATGAGCAATTCTCCATTAAGAAGGAGCGAGAATTTAAAGAATTTTTGATGGGGTAATTCGCAAGACAAGGCTTAACAAACCGTACAAACAAAATTGTTTTATCTGTTATCTATGACAGTAGAAACTTCAGGCATCCGGCTTTCGTGTTCCGGCCTAAATGGGTGCTCCTTCAAAAATCATATCCCAAAAATCCCGTTTTACGGTCAAAATAAGTACTTTTGCGTTTTACCTGATGGAACTTAAAGAAAAACAAAAGAAAATATTGGACGTTGCCGTAGAGCTTTTTAAGGAAAAAGGCTATATGGGAAGCTCCGTGCGTGACCTGGCCACCCGGCTGAATATCAAGGCCGCTTCTTTGTATGCGCATATCCGTTCCAAGGAGGAAATTCTGGAGTGGATCTGCTTCGGCATTGCGCAGGAATTTTTCGACGAGCTTCAGGAAGTAAAAAACACCGAGATTGCGCCGCGGGAAAAACTCAATCTGTTTATCGAAAAGCACTTATCGGTAGTCCTCCAGAACCGTGATGTGACCCATATCTATTCCAACGAATGGAAGCACCTTGAAGAAAGGCTGCCCGAATTTGTGGAACTCCGGAAAAACTACCAGCAGGAGGTGGAACAGCTGATCTCTGATATTTATAAGGCAGAGCAGTGGGAACTCCGTTCGCCGTCTTTTACCACCCGGTTTATTCTTCATACCCTCAACAATTCCTATTTCTGGTTCAAAAGAAACACGGAATCCACTACGGAAATTACGGCTGA
>JAKOOI010000529.1 GCA_022701475.1 Weeksellaceae bacterium | reverse complement strand
GTTAGCGAGCCGTCAGGGTTCAGCAGGATGGCCCGGTTCTGATCGCCGATAAAGAATCCCGGGGCTACGGCATTTACCCGGATCCTGTCGCCGAATTTCAGGGCAACGTCTGAAGCCAGCCACTGCGTAAAATTGGTAATTGCGGATTTGGCCGCCGAATATCCGGCTACCCTTGTAATGGCCGAATAGGCAGCCATGGAAGAAACATTCACGATGCTTCCGCTTCCCTGTTGTGCCATTACTTTCCCGAAGACATAACTTGGATAAACGGTCCCGTTGATATTCAGGTCAGTCACTTCATTCCAGCCTTCGATGTCCATATCGAAAAACGACTGATCCGGAGACAGGGTCGCCGCGGGAATATTCCCGCCGGCGATATTGAGGAGAATATCGATTCTTCCGTATTTTTCAATGATTTTTTCTGCTGCTTTCCCGAGGCTTTCGATGTTCATGACATTGGCTTCAACGGCAAAGGCTTCCCCTCCATTCACTGTCAGTTCCGCTACCCGGCTGTCCAGGGTTTCCTGTTTTCTTCCCAGGGCCACCACTTTGGCACCTGCTGCGATGAAGCTTTCTGCCAGGCTGCCTCCCAGGACACCGGAAGCTCCGGTAATAACAGCTACTTTATCTTTTATGCTGAATAGGTCGTTCATTATTGATGATTGATAAATGATGATTAACGAATGATTTTTACAGGTTTTTTTATTCCCTGTCTGCTTTTGTTACATTCACAAAAGCTCTGTCTTCCCTAAAGGTTTTTGGCCATTCCGTTCTGTACGGCAGCCATTACGCCTTCGATCTGCCCCAGGGCCAGCATCCTGCCTAAGAAGGAATAGCCCGGATTGTATCCTTTACCGATATCATCGGTCAAAAGCCTTCCATGGTCAATTCTCATCGGAAGTTCAGGGTTCTCCTTTTCAAAGACGCGGACCACCTCGATCAGCTGTCCTCTTCCGCCCAGATGATGGGCTTCGATAAAATCGCCGTTTTCAAAAACATTGGTGCTTCTGAGGTGGACGAATTTGGTACGGGCTGCAAATTTCTGAGCCAGCGCCGGAACGTCGTTCTGCAGGTTGGCGCTTAAAGATCCTGCACAGAAGGTCAGTCCGTTGTGCGGATTATCCACAGCATTCAGGAACCAGTCGATGTCCTCTTCATTGGTGACGATCCTCGGAAGGCCTAACAGGGAATATGGCGGATCATCCGGATGAACGCACATCTGAATGTTCCATTCTTCACAGACCGGCATTATTTTCTCAAGGAAGTACTTCATGTTTTCCCGGAGCTGATCTTTGTCGATTCCTTTGTAAAGAGCCAGCAGGGAATTGAATTTTTCTACCGGGTTCAGTTCCCCTTCTTTGATATTCCCATTGACGAATCCCTGGGTCTTTACGATCACGGAATCGATCAGGTCATTGTTGTCTTCTTCGGTCAGGGTATTTTTCAGTTCTTCTGCTTTCTGAAGGATTTCCGGGGAATAATCGTTTTCAGCCCCTTCTCTTTTCAGGATATGGATTTCGAAATAGGCAAATCTGGCCTTATCGAAATACAGCGATGAAGAACCGTCTTCCCATTCATGGAAGAGATCGGTCCTTGCCCAGTCGAGCACCGGCATAAAATTGTAGCAGACGGTGGTAACGCCGGCCTTTCCCAGATTCTCCAGACTCTGAATATAATTTTCGATCAAAGAGTCACGGTCTTCACCTCCATATTTGATCGCTTCGCTTACGGGAAGGCTCTCCACGACGGACCAGCGAAGACCGTGACTTTCTATATAGTGTTTATATTCCTGAATGGCATCCAGTGGCCATACCTGTCCGTTCGGCACCTCGTGGAGCGCGGAAACAATTCCCTCCACCCCGATCTGACGCAGCATATTCAGCTGTATTTTATCTTTCTTACCAAACCATCTCCATGTCTTTTCCATAATCGTCGTCTCTAAAGTTTTTATCATTAAAACAAAGCAGGTGCTTTGAACACCTGCTTTGTGTTGATATGAATGTAAATGTGTTTAATTAATAGCCGGGGTTCTGGTATTTGGCTTTATCAGCAGCAGACATTTCCATTAAATCTAATTGATTCTGAGGAATTGGCCTCAAATAATGATAAGGCTTAATTGTTCTGGTAATTGTCTGAGGTGTATGGTCTCCATAAGAAGCTCCTCCAATCTGATAAGTGGCTGCTACATCATTCCATTTCTGCGTACGTACAAGATCATACCATCTGTAAAATTCTCCGTAATATTCCCTTGACCTTTCGGCAAGGATATAGTCTATGGTAATTGTTGCCGGTGTTGCTGCAATCATTGCTGCACTGTTATCTGCAAGATAAGTTGTATTCTGGGCATTATTGAATCTCCATTTCCCTGCCCTTGCACGGATTACATTGATCAGATCTCTGGCGGTCATAGCTCCTGAAGCCCCTTTTACAGCTGCTTCAGCGGCAATAAAGTAGAATTCTGAGAATTTAGCAACGCTGAAAGGACGTGTAAGCCCGGCATTTGGATATCCTAATCCATTCGGATCATCAGTACGGAATGTCCCTATTTTCCATAGACCAGGATATACAATCCTGCTGATTCCATTAGGAGCAATTACCCAATCTGCCCTTCCCGGCAGGGTGCCGGCCCCTACTGCATTCTGGCCGCCTCCTGAAGGATAAGCCGGTGTCTGAGAATCATCACTTAGAAAGCTAAGAATAGCGCCTCCCGGCTGTACAGGTAGATTATTTGCATTATAAAGCGTTCCGGCTGATGAAAGAGGAGCTGTTCCCCTGTTCCAGTTTCCTCTATATGTAGTTACAAAAGTACCATCATAACGTGAATCGTTGGTTTTATCAGCGAAAGTATTTTTGATAACCCCGATAGGAGGAGCCATACGTACCCAGGGACGGCCTAAAGACTGTGCCGCTTCACGCTGAACTGAACTTACCCCAACAAAAGATGTTGCTGAAGAACTACTTTTAATAGCCGTATAGTTCCAGGTCTGCATCCATGCAGCAAAATTATCGGGTGCCCATCCTGAACCGAAACCTACAGGATCACTTTCATTGTAGTATGAACTGGCTACCGTATGGTCTGCATATAGCATGGATTCGCTGTTACGGTCTTTTGATCCCTCATTAACATCATAATATGTAGGCTGCAACGCATAAGGACCAGGGCTGTTAATCCCTGTCATGGCTACCGTATAAGCCTGCTGAAAATACCATTGTGCATCATGTCCATTCGGATCAACACGCTGTGCTTCAGGATATGTTGGAATATTATTCGGATTCTGTAACCACCATCCATAGGTAAGGTAAGCTTTCGCTAAAAACAGCCTTGCTACATTTTGGGTAACACCACCCGGCACTCTTGGTAATGTAGCTGGCAGGTTATCAATGGCTTTAAGCAAATCCGGAAAAATTGATTTCGTATATACTTCAGGTACTGTATTTCTTACAGAAGTAGTTGAAGCATTGGTATTATACTTCAGTTCTCCTGCTCCCAGATCCAATGGTACTCCTCCATAAGTCTGAACCAGCATGAAATAATCAAATGCCCTGAAAAATCTGGCTTCTGATATTTTTGACTCTGCAATTCCGAAACCCGGACCTTTTTCTATAATCCCGTTTGCTGTATTAATATATGGAAAAACTGCACCCCAGACCATACTGGTAGGAAATGTATTGGAGTTTATCGGGCTACCGGCACCGGACATATCCAGATCTCTGAAGTTTCCGTCAGCGCTTTGTGCCCAGGTTGATTCATCAGTCCCGTTCTGACAGTTACTCATAAAATAACCGTTTCCGTAAAGCAATCGCAATTCTCGGTACAAAGAAGTAAAACTCTGATTTACGCCATCCGCAGTATTAAAATAATCAACTGTGTAGTTCGCTCTTGATTGTTCATCCAGAATCTCATTACATCCGGTAGTGGATAAGGTTAATGAAAGGAATAAAGAACCGATTAATATTTTTCTGTTGAAATTTATCATGACCTTGTAATTTTAAAAAGTTAAATTAATTCCCATTAAGAAATTTCTTGTAGTAGGATTATTGGTACCAATAATCAGTTGTCTTTGTTGGTATCCGCTTACAGCCTTGTTCTGGTCACCTAACGAGTTTGGTTCCGGATCCATTCCCGAGAACTTGTGATATGGTGAATAAAGAATAACCGGATTAGTTACGGTAACATAGATTCTTAAATTTGTAATGTTCAAATCTTTAAGAAAATCTTTGTTCATATTGTATCCTAATGTAATCGTTCTCAGTTTCACATAAGATGCATCAAACAAAGCCAGGGTAGATCCATACTTTGGATTATCACCACTGAGGTGTCTTCCCGGACGTGGAAAGTAAGCATCTGTATTGTCCTCAGTCCAGTAATCTACGTCAACATTATTTCCTCTTCCTGTTAATCTGTTCAGGTAACTTGCAGATCCGTATAATGAACTGATCAAAATACCTCCATGCTGGAATGCTCCTACTGTGCTCAGTTCAAAATTCTTGTATGCAAAACGCATATTGAATCCTCCCTGGAATTTAGGTGCCGTATCCATAATCTGCCTGTCATCAGCATTGATAGCCCGTACCGGACTACCGTCAGCATTATAACCTCCTGTATAAAGTACTTTAATTGATCCGATTACATCAGCAGGTGTTCCCGGTTCAAGAATATTCTGATAAGGGTCTCCTGCCTGCCATAGTCCTATATATTGATATTCATACAGTGAATTGATATTGTGCCCAA
>JAKOOI010000510.1 GCA_022701475.1 Weeksellaceae bacterium | reverse complement strand
AATAACGAAGAAAGATCCACTTTAGGGGATATCGATGCATTGGCAGAACTGAAAAGAAAAATGGAAGAAGGGAAATAATTCCTGAATCCATTTGATATAATGAGCCACTCTCCGGAGTGGCTTTTTTGTGCAGTATTAACAAATAAGAGAAGAAAATGTCTTACAAATTATTCAATCATATGAGAAAAATTATTATTTTTGGCATAACTAAAAAACAGTTTAACTATGAAAAAAGCATTTTTACTTGTGCTTCTGGCGTTTATCACGTCAGTCTCTGCCCTGCGGGCCCAGACCGATTTTGTCATCTGTATTGATAACAGCGGCTCCATATCCAGTCAGCGCTTTGATGAAATAAGCGTTAGCGCCAAAAAGCTTATTGAAAACATTCTGGCATGTAATCCGAAAAACAGAGTGTCTGTAGTTCATTACGGTACCAAGCCTTTAAATACGCCAGCGAGCCTGCTTCTTCCGAGAATCTATATCGAATCAGATTTTACCAATAATATGGCAACGGCATTGAACTTTGACAGGAAGATGGATGCGGGAGACCATTTTCATGAGGCGTTAGGACTGATAGGCAATGCACTGGATCATGTGAACAGCCCTGAAATTGTAAGCCTGCAGACCGAATTGAATCATAATTCAAACGCTTCGCTGGCCGTAATCCTGTTTACTGATGCCGGAAGAGCGTCAGGAAACCTGGAGAGCGGATCTTATCTGGTGAATTACTTTAATCCTGCATTAGGTACTCCGCCTGCCTTTAAAAATGTTACTCTATTTAAAAGGGAAAGAAAAGCCAAATTTGCGGTTGTGCATATGGGCCAGGACAGTTTCTCCATAGAAGCCGGTGCTTCCATTGCCAGCACAGGAGGTTCTTATTTCGGTCCTGTGGAAAGCAATACGGATGATCCGGATTTCGGGTCGTCCCCAAGATTGTATTTCAATAAAACGGATTTCCTGCTGAATCCTCAGGAAATTCTTGAAATTACCGATAATGTATGTCTGAATCAGGGCGGAGCAACACTGGATATGTATTACGAACCGAATGGATGTGGCGGTTTCAACACTGTACAGAGTGTATTCGGAAGTTATATCCTTCCGGCTGGGGCCAATCTTATAAACTTTGAATTATCAGTTGTAAGCCTTACTACCGGTAATCAGTTTCCGGTATCCTTTAGTCCTGCTTTTATAGCACCCGATCAGTACTGGCAGCAGATGAACGCTTCTGATTTTACTTCAGTACCGGCAAGTGAACAGAACGGTCAGTTTAAATTCCTGATCAGGATGATTTATGAGATAGGCGGGCAGATCTTTACAACATCCAGTTGGAATGATTATCCATATTTCAGCTATGATATTAATTTCGACTGTATGCGTGGTGCTTCTGCTGCTCAGGATAGAGGATATACAGGCCGGACAGAATTCAAACTGGATCGGAACGCAGACCCTAATCATTACAGAAAGCAGGAAACAACGGAAACACCAAACCGGATGATTCTCACACCAAATCCTACAGACGGGCGTTTCAGCGTATTGATGGATAGAACTGTTGGAAGGGGAATGCTCAATATAATGGATATATCGGGAAATATAATCTACCGTGATGAACTGAAAAACCAGAAAGAAGCAAACATTGATATTTCCGCACAAAAGCAGGGAGTATATATCGTATCTGTCATAACTGACAAAAACGTGACCTATTCTCAGAAAATTATAAAAAAATAAAGACGTATTTATATCGATCCTTCTTAAAGACTGCCGCCAGGCAGTCTTTTTTCTGTAAGATAAAACATCACGGATTTGTGTGATAATAAATTTGTAAAAAATTTAAATATTATATTATTTTATTGTTAATTATTTGTAGATTAGCGGCTTTAATAGTGTATATGAAAAAAGTAGCTTTACCCCTTTTATTTGCGGTATCTTCAGTATTTCCATCTGTACTTTTCGGACAGGATAATGATAAATTGATTAAAGATTATATTTCTCAAAATAAATTGCGGGAGTATAAGAAATCCGATCTGGCCGGCTTTGTTATTGATAATGTTGATAACTCAAATTCACTGGGAGGAAATGTTGTGAAATTTCAGCAGACTTATCATGGTCTTCCGGTCTATAGTGCCGGAGGAACAGCCTTGGTAAAAGATAGTAAGATTGTTTACTACACAGATAATTTCGTTAAAGATTACAAATCGGCTGCAGCGGCTGCTGTTTTGGTAAATAAAACGGCTGCACTTCAGAAAATTGCACAGAACCTGCAGAAACAGGTTCTGGAAAATTATCCTGTTTTAAGCTTTACGGATGCTGATCCGCTGGATGGCAAATTTGTAAAACAAAGGCTGGTCTATACAGAAAATGCCGGAAACCTTAAGCTGGCTCATGAATTTTCATTTCCTGAACCGGGGTCATCAAGCTACTGGAATATTCTTGTGGATGCATCCAACGGAGAGATCATCAGCAAGCAGGATCTGAACCTTTCCTGTAATTTTCATCAGGATGCTTATTCTCATTCTCATGATCACTCTCATGCACATAATGAATTCATTGGTCCGCTTAATAAAAATTCCCAGGCGGCTGCTTACTTTTTAGCACCGGACAATGCTTCTTATAACGTTTTCCCGTTGCCGATCGAATCTGCCACTTTCGGATCAAGATCAATCGTCAATAATCCCTGGATCCTGACCGCTTCCCCGGAAGGCTGGCACTATGACGGTACTACGCGATATACCACAACAAGAGGAAATAATGTCTATGCCTATGAAGATACCAGTGCTTTAAATTCACCGGGACTTTCACCGGATGCGGGTGCTTCAAGGAATTTCGATTACCCGTTCAGTATCAATGCAGACCAGTATGCCAACCAGAACGCTGCTATTACCAATCTTTTTTATATTAATAACAAGGTTCACGATATTTTCCACACTTTCGGTTTTACTCCTGCTGCCAAAAACTTCCAAAATAATAATTTCGGACAGGGCGGCACAGGAAACGATTATGTGCTCGCTGAAGCGCAGGATGGCGGCGGAACCAATAATGCCAATTTTTCAACGCCTGCTGAAGGAAGCAGACCGAGAATGCAGATGTTTATGTGGAGTCCGGTAAACAGGTTGTTTTTCTATAACAGCCCAAGTGCGGCTATACCGAGACAGCCGGTGGCCGGAACGGCGCAGTTCGGTAATCCGCTGGACGCTACCGGGGTTACCGGAAATGTACAGCTTTCTTCCGTTCTGGACGGATGTACTGCCATACCTGCAGGTTCTCTGACAGGAAAAATAGGGCTGATCGAGAGAGGAACCTGCGCATTCACAGTTAAAGTAAAAAATGCCCAGAATGCAGGTGCCAATGCCGTAATTATCTATAATAATGTAGCCGGTGCTGTTGGCGGAATGTCCGGTACTGATGCTACTATTACCATCCCATCGGTATTTATTACCAATACGGAGGGAGCATACATCAAGGGTCTGCTTGCTTCAAACACAACGGTAAATGTTACCCTTAAAGATGATCCGGCTACTAATGTTACCCCGGACGGAAGTTTCGATAACGGGATCGTTGCTCACGAATACGGTCACGGAATTTCAACCCGTCTTACGGGAACGAACGTCGGATGCCTTAATTCTGCTGCTGATAAAGAGCAGATGGGAGAAGGCTGGTCAGACTTTTTTGCTCTGATGCTGACAAATAAACCTGGTGATAATGCTGCAGTTCCAAGAGGAATCGGGACCTATGCAGTAGGTCAAGCTACAGATGGATTGGGAATCAGGCCAGCCAGATATTCTCCTGATTTTGCCGTTAATGATTATACTTATGTGGATACCAATGGTATGGAGTATACCAACTCAAGCGGGCAGATAGTTCCGGATGTGCACTCGATCGGATTCGTCTGGGCGACTACATTATGGGATCTTCACTGGCAGTATGCTGCAAAATACGGTTATGCATCTGATGTAACGGCCAATCCGAACAGCGGAAGTGCAAGGGTGCTGCGCCTGGTAACAGATGCCCTGAAACTCCAGCCTTGTTATCCTACCTTTACTGAAGGAAGGGATGCCATCCTGGCCGCAGAACAGGCGACCACACAGGGGGCCGACCGCTGTATGATCTGGAGAACCTTTGCCAAAAGAGGAATCGGGGTAAATGCTTCTGCAGGATCTAAAACCAATATCAACGACCAGGTTCAGGATTTAAGCGTTCCTGCAGACTGCGTACTAGCGACAGAAGAAGTAAGCAGTGTGAAAAACAATACCATCTCTATTTATCCGAACCCGGCTAAAAACGAATTCTTCATCAATTTCCCATCTAAAACTTTAGGCAAGGTAAGCGTTGAAATCTATGATATGTCCGGAAAACTGGTTTCTTCCGAAGATAAAATTTCTCCGGACGCGAAAAAAGCGATTGCTACGGATAAGCTGATCAACGGAACCTATATGGTAAAAGTAAAAGGAATCGGAATCGATACCGCTTCCAAGCTTCTTATCAATAAATAATACGATTTCCCGTATTTGAGTTTGACTCCGGCGCAGGCTTGCCTGCGCCGGAGTTTTTTATTGTGAATAGCATGTAAACCGTTTATTGTGAAAGTTGTATCTTTGCAGGCTGTAAAAAAGAATTATGAAGAAGAATGTATTGAAGGGAGTCCTGTTTGTAGGATTGGGAGCGAGCATCTACGGAATGCTGGCAACATTTGTTAAATTGGCCTATGAAGAAGGGTATACAACTTCTGAAGTAACGACCTCCCAGTTTGTATTAGGCCT
>JAKOOI010000504.1 GCA_022701475.1 Weeksellaceae bacterium | reverse complement strand
GAACTGTCTGGTCTTCCCGGAGGCAATGTCAAAAGTAACAATCCGCGTAAGTGTTTTATTGGTAGCTGCATTTTTATTCGGCACATACATCGTGGACTGCATGGTTCCCACCAGGGTTTTTCCGTCCGGTGTTATGCACAGCCCTTCCATTCCCCTGTTAGGCCTTCTCTTGGCAAGGACTGCCGGCAATTTGCGGGTCCCCGTATTTACGCCGACCGGGCTGATCCTTTCCAGTTCCACCCCGTCTGCGTTGTAATGAACGATGTGCGGGCCATACTCGTCGGATACCCAGAAGGTACCGTCTGATGCAGCCACGATGCTTTCGCTGTCCAGACCATAAGCATCTGTCCCCAATACATTACCGTTAGCATCATAGGCCGTTTCACCTGTACTTCCCATTCCTGCAGGATTCGGAAGTCCGGTAATGGGTTGTCCTGACGGATTTTTAAGTTTGATGTACTTGATAACTTCAATATTTCCGCCGGCATTGATCTTAAAGTGCATAATGGTGGGCGTGAAGGCAGGAGCCAGGAATTTCTTCCCGTTCAGGTAATCCGTATTCGGTCCCCGGTCCGTAATGACATAGAACTCTCCTTTTCTTGCAGGATGCGCTGCTGCGCCGGAGCCGAAACCGCCGTTGATTACGGCAACATTATTTAGGGTGGCCAATGTGGAAAAAGGAAATTCCTGAGGCAGCTTGGAGTAATTGATATCCTGGTTGTTATCATCAATAACGATTTCATCTTTGCAGGCCGTAACGGCAGCCAGCATCATAGTGGAAAGCAGTAGTTTTTTCATGTTTGTCTGTTGTGACGCGAAAATAAGGATGGCGTGTGAACTGGCTATTAAGGTAACACTACCGGTATTTTAAGAAATAAGACTGCACATTACATTTTTATGAACGCAACACAACTATGTTTTGCCGGGGTTTATTCTTTCACTGATCTCCTTCGATTGATGACTTTTGCCGGTTATGCCCGGCCGGTACAATTCAGAACGAAAAATCAGGTGAAAGTTACGGCTAAATAAAGTTGGATTGACAAAACAACCGGACCATCCGGAAAATCATTATAAAACATGATAACAAAGTCCCATACACACCGGGAAAGCCCCGTACATAATAATTCACAACACGTTTACCTTATCACGATTTTATGATATGAAAATCCCGGACTGATTGGTTTTTATGATTATGATCATATAAAAATACGATCCTGTTCTAAAGTTTTATTTTCTAATTTTTATACTTTTGCAAAAAAAAAAGTCGATATGAAAAAACTTATTTCTACTTTATCAATTGCCTTTATTTCACACTTAAGTGGACAAGTAGGCATTAATACTAATGCTCCGAAATCCACGCTGGATCTGAGCAAATCCCCGGTTGCTTCCCCCGATGGTTTCCTGACCGTACGGATAACCGGTACGGAACTGGCTTCGAGGGACAACCTTTATGACACGGCCCAGAACTCCACTGTGGTGTATGTTACGGCAGTACCAACCACTCCTACAACAAAGACTTCCAATATTACCACTCCGGGATTTTATTTTTATAACGGAACCATCTCAAAGTGGGTAGGCCTCAGAATTCCCAAATTTTTTTACATGCCTTCCATTCTGTTCGATACCACTACGCTGGGAGCCAAAACCAAAGATCTCTACCAGCTGTATTACAACCAGTTCAATTCTCCGATGGTATCCAGTACGGGAGCTTCCGGAAAGATTCCTGTGCTGGGGAAAGGTGACCTTGAGTATTACATTACATATTATGACACCAATACCTTTACCAATGTAAGCATTGATGCCAACGGACTGATGAGCTATACGGTGAGCAATAATGCTACGGACGCCAGCTTTATGAACATCGTATTTGTGGTAAAATAAAAATCCGGATATGAAAATTCACAAGTATGTATCGGGACTATTTACAGCAGCATCCCTTTTGTCACTGTCCCCTCTTTCCGCACAGTTTACCATCACCAATCCTCTGACCACAAGAGATATGACCGGAATAAAGGTAGGAGACAACGCCTACCTTACCGCTGCCACCGGGGCCGATCCCAATGGTGCAGGATGGCTCAGGCTTACAGAAGCAAAGGCTAATCAGAAAGGCTATATGTATGTCCTTCAGGGCTTTCCTACCACATTGGGCGTAATTGCCGATTTTGAATACAAAGACTGGCGTAATGTCAATGACGGGTATAACGGCGCAGACGGATTTACCGTTTACCTGTTCGATGCCACGGTAACGGATGCCAATTTCAAACTGGGCGGCTACGGAGGTTCGTTAGGATATGCAACCTACAGCAATCCTGCCAATACAACAGGTCTCTCAGGCGGCTATCTGGGCGTTGGGCTCGACGCGTACGGAAACTATGCCAACAGCGGTGAAAACAGAAACGGGTCAGCCCCTGCAGCTACCCTTACCTCCGGAATGCTTCCCAATGCTTTTATTCTGAGGGGACCTACCAGCAGTACCTACACCAGTTCAAATGTTTACTTAGCCAGTGCACCTTTGGGTGACCGCAGCGGGACGGTAGACAACATCAGGCAAAGAAACGAAATCGATTATAATACGATTACGGCAACCCGGCCTGCCGACAATATCTTTTACAGAAGGGTTCAGGTGATTATTACCAAACCGGGCAATGATTATGTGGTAACCATCAAATGGCGGAAAGAAAACCAGACTACCTTTACGCAGGTGCTTTCCTATACCTTAAGTTCGGCCACCTATCCGATTCCTTCCAATCTGAAACTGGGATTTGCCGCTTCTACAGGAGGCGGATTCAATTTCCAGGAAATCAGGAACATTATTCTTACCACTCCGGGCAACCTCAGGGTAGACAGCCGTTCGGACAGCTATTTCACCTGTAATGACAATACCAGTACGATTAGCTTTAAAGTAGAAGTCAGCAATGACACCGATGCTGCGCTTAGCAGCATTGACTTTACCGGGAAAATAACAGATGAGAATAACAATGTCCTCGATACCTCCAAATTTTCGGTCAGCAGTATCTCCACTACAGGATTTACAAACTCCAACATTCCGCCTTCAGGATTTACATCCAACAATATAAGCGGCACTGTGGGGCTTACTGCCAGATCGTCAGGAATCATTACCGTTACCGGAAAATACTATAAAAAAGGGATCGGTAATAACCGTAATTTCAGGATGGTATCCAATGTATCATCGACTCAGATTACCGATACGGACGTTACCAACAATACTGCAATCACAGCCATCGAAGTGAGAAGATGCTCGGTCCTGAGTAATCCGATGCTTCCGGCCTATTCGAAATAAGCGGAAAATGCAGGCTTTCTGATTTTTATAAAAACAGGTAAGCCACGACAAAAAAGAAAGCGCACCTTAAAAGTGCGCTTTTATCATAAATGGCTACAGCCGTTTATTTTTCTTTTGACCGCTGAAGTACCTCGTCTACCATTCCGAAATCTTTCGCTTCGGTAGAAGTCATCCAGTAATCCCTGTCTGATGCTTTTTCCACCCATTCGTAAGTCTGTCCGGAGTGATCTGAGATGATATCATACAGTTCCTTTTTCAGCTTCAGCATTTCCCTCAGATTGATCTCCATGTCGGAAGCAACTCCCTGAGCCCCTCCTGACGGCTGGTGGATCATCACCCTCGAGTGCTTTAGTGCAGAACGCTTGCCTTTTTCGCCGGCTACCAGCAGCACAGCTCCCATGGAAGCCGCGATTCCGGTACAGATGGTAGCTACGTCCGGCTTGATAATCTGCATGGTGTCATAAATTCCCAATCCGGCATATACGCTCCCTCCCGGGGAATTGATATAGATCTGAATATCTTTTGAAGAGTCTGAACTTTCCAGGAATAGAAGCTGGGCAGTAACAATATTGGCTACCTGGTCATCGATTCCCGTTCCCAGGAAAATGATCCGGTCCATCATCAGACGTGAAAATACGTCCATCTGGGCCACATTCATCCTTCTTTCTTCCATAATATACGGAGTAAGATTGGTAGGGCCGTACATATTCATATACTGATCGGTGGCAAGACCGCTGTTTCCTAAATGTTTTGTGGAGAAATCTCTGAATTCTTTTTTAATGTCCATATTTCTGTTGTGTATTGTTACAATTTTATAGAGATCATATTACAACTTCTATTCCTAAAATTTTACATGACTTTTTGTCACTGCCTGGGCTTAGAATCCGCGTTATACCCGCTTATCTGTCAGTATAAATACCGGTAACTGCAGAATAATTCAGCAGCCTGGACAGTTCTATCGAGACAAGGGTCAGCATCTGGATTTTTTTCAGCAGCTCGAAATATTTTGTTTCATCTCCTTCGGTATGTTCGGTGAGCTCTTTCTTTGTTTTTACGATCAGGAAATTGACATACCGGAATTTATGCACCAGGATATCCCCTGCCACCTGATCGTGGATACGGTCCCCGTAATTCGGGGAGAAGATATTGCGGGTGGTCCAGTCATTCAGCTCACTGTAGATGTTCATGGAATTTACGGCGGCTTTGCTGAGTTCTTCATCCATCAGCCCGAAAAAGAAATTACCTTTTCTCAGTTCTTCTTTTTCGATGCCTTCTCTAATGTATTCCACAATCTTTTTGTTCAGCTCTACCTGGAACTCATAGCCGTCTTCTTCGAAATGATGGAGGATTTCCTCGATCACCGTGATTTCGTAAGCCTGCTCATCCGGCGTCTTGCGCTGCAGGATGATATCCCCGAAATTAAGCATATGGTTGATCAGGTCATTTTCCAGTTTGGTCACATTAAAAAGTACCGGATCCACATAGTCCGTGGGGGCTTCCACAATCTCCAGTTTTACCGGCTGCTGCGCCTCTGCCCTTACCTGTGTTTTCTGGATCTGGTTCCGGGTAACCTGTTTCTGGACATCAAGCTCGTTGAAAAGGCTCTGCTCGGACAGGCCGAACTTATTGGAAACCTGCTTCAGGTACACTTCCCTCTTCAGCGCATTCTGTACGAAAGAAACCGATTTAACGATATCGCGGATGGCCTCCGCTTTCTTAATCGGATCATCACCGACTTCCTTCAATAGAATTTCAGCCTTGAAATCGATGAAATCCATCGCCTGTTCCTCAATGAATTTTTCCACATAATCCTGCGGATGTTTTCTGGCAAAGGAATCCGGGTCATCACCGTCCGGGAAAAGGAGTACCCTGATGTTCATGCCTTCCGTAAGCAGCATATCGATGCTCCTGAAGCTGGCTTTGATCCCGGCATTATCACCGTCAAAAAGGATGGTTACATTTTCCGTAAGCCTTTTGATCAGCTTAATCTGCTCGGTCGTCAGGGAAGTACCGGAGCTTGCTACCACATTTTCAATTCCGGACATGTGGAGGGAGATCACATCCATATACCCTTCTACAAGAAGACAGATATTTTTCCTGGAAATTGCCTGTTTGCTCTGGTTCAGTCCGTAGAGGACATTGGATTTGTGGTAAATTTCCGTTTCCGGTGAGTTGAGGTATTTTGCGGTTTTTACATTGTTTTTCAGAATCCTTGCCCCAAATCCCAATACCCTTCCCGAAAAGCTGTGGATCGGAAAAATCACCCTTTCGCGGAAGCGGTCGATTCCTGAAGGCGCATTTTCCGGAAAAATAGAAAGACCGGACTTTTCCAGGATCTCTTTATTATAGCCTTTCTCAAGTGCATATGCCGTAAAGGCATCTTTTTTCTCCGGGGAATATCCCAGCTGGAATTTCCTGATGATTTCGTCTTTCAGCTCACGTTCCCGGAAATACGAAAGACCGATGGACTTCCCTTCCTCGGAATCCCACATGAATTCCTGGTAGTAATG
>JAKOOI010000489.1 GCA_022701475.1 Weeksellaceae bacterium | reverse complement strand
CAGATACAGGCATGGCACTCGAGCCTGTGAGCAGGGCTATTCTGGGCGACCTGAAAATTGACCATTGGCCAGCGCAGCGGATTCACTGCTGACAATGTGAATGGCGAATTTCGCTCTGCAGGTCAATTTTGCTCCGCAAGTGAATAGAACCAACCTGACTATTGACCATTGACCGCCCGCCGCAAACATAAAACAAACTTTACATTTCCCCGGAACTGCTGAATGACAGGCTGTCATCTTAGCCCCGATAGCAGCGGCATCCTTTTTCTTTTGCAGGGACAAAGCCAGGGAAAGGAAAAGATACAGCGGATAGCGGGAACCAGCTCCTGAAAACGGAATCATTTCCTGGTACGACCTTTGGGTATTCCTTCTTCCGTATCATGCGAAATCTGTAGGAAACCTGGTCTGACCGGCCGCCGGATACTGTTGGATTTCCGGCTAAATTTCCTGTATTCTCCTGATAAATCCCTCTTGATATTCTTTCCAATTCCGTATCTTTGGGAAAAATTATTACAAAAATGATCGAGTGGAAAACCGCTAAGGAATACGAGGACATTACCTACAAAAAATGTAATGGCGTAGCGAGAATCGCTTTCAACAGACCGGAAGTCCGGAATGCTTTCAGGCCGAAGACAACCTCTGAATTATACGATGCCTTTTATGACGTTTATGAAGACCCCACGATAGGCGTAGTCCTGCTTTCAGGAGAAGGGCCAAGCCCCAAGGACGGCGGCTGGGCATTCTGCAGCGGCGGCGACCAGAAAGCAAGGGGGCACCAGGGATATGTAGGAGAAGACGGCAGGCACAGGCTGAATATCCTGGAAGTGCAGCGCCTGATCCGGTTTATGCCGAAAGTAGTCATTGCCGTGGTTCCCGGATGGGCCGTTGGCGGCGGGCACTCGCTTCATGTGGTCTGCGATCTTACCCTGGCCAGTAAAGAACATGCCATCTTCAAGCAGACCGACGCTGATGTGACCAGCTTCGACGGCGGTTACGGTTCCGCCTACCTCGCAAAGATGGTCGGTCAGAAAAAAGCCCGTGAAATTTTCTTCCTGGGCCGTAATTATTCCGCGCAGGAAGCCTATGAGATGGGGATGGTCAACAAAGTAGTTCCCCATGCAGAACTGGAAGATACCGCCTATGAATGGGCACAGGAAATTTTAGCCAAATCACCGACTTCCATCAGGATGCTGAAGTTTGCCATGAACCTTACCGATGACGGGATGGTAGGGCAGCAGGTGTTTGCCGGAGAAGCTACCCGCCTCGCTTACATGACCGAAGAAGCGAAGGAAGGAAGAAATGCTTTCCTGGAAAAAAGAAAGCCGGACTTCGGAAAAGATCAGTGGATATCGTAAAAATATAAGCAATACATAATCGGTAATGAGCCATATGCTGCTACTGATTACTCATTGCCCATTACTCATAAATTATGACAGATTGGATAAAAGCCGCAAGGCTGAGAACGTTACCGCTTTCTTTAAGCGGGATTATCATGGGGTCCTTTATTGCCCGCTGGAGGCTTTACGGGGAAGGCGGGGCCTGGGACTGGAAAATATTTGCGCTTGCCTTGCTCGTTACGCTGCTGTACCAGGTGTTATCGAATTATGCCAACGATTACGGCGACGGTGTAAAAGGTACCGATGCCGGAAGAATCACGGAAGCCGAGTCCAGGGCCGTAGCGTCCGGAAGAATCAGTGCGGGACAAATGAAAACGGCCGTTATCCTGCTGGCTGTCCTGTCGTTTGCAGCTACGGTAGCGCTGCTGTATCTGGCTTTCATTCCCCGGTTCATGAATGAATTTTATATTTTCATCGGTCTTGGGATCGCCAGTATTCTCGCAGCCATAGGATATACGGTAGGAAAGAAACCGTATGGCTACATGGGATTGGGTGATCTGTTCGTGTTTATCTTCTTCGGGCTGGTCTCGGTCTGCGGAAGCTATTTCCTTTTCACCAAAACCTTCAGCTGGGATATGCTGCTGCCGGGAACGGCGGTAGGACTGATGAGCATGGCGGTCCTGAACCTGAACAATATGCGCGATATCGAGAGCGACAGGCTTTCCGGTAAGAAGAGCTTTGCGCTCAGGATCGGATTTAAAAATGCCATGATCTATGAAATGATCCTGCTGCAGCTTCCCCTGATTCTGATGCTGATGTTCTTCGGGGTTAACGGTTTTTTCGAAAGCCGGAATTACTACGTATTTATCGTGATGATCCTGCTCCTGCCGATGATGAACCTGAGGAGAAAGATTATGGCTGTGAAAAATCCCAAAGAGCTGGATCCGTTTCTGAAACAGGTCGGTATCCTGACGTTTATGATGGCTGTGCTGACGGCTTTCGGGCTCAATTTCTTTCACTAGAAAAAATGACGGCGTACAGCAGGGCCGTCATTGAATAAACAGAATCTGCTGACGGATGACAGCCGGGATACCCGCGAACAGGAAAATCCGGCATACCATACGATTTTCCCTTCTGACTGCAGGGTTGGTATCCCGCTTGTTTGTCTTTTAATAACTTACAATAATAAAATTATGAAAATAGAATTCTTAGGACAAAACTGTTTTTTGTTCACGTATCAGGATAAGACCATCCTGTGCGACCCGTTTTACAACTACAAAAAAGCGGAGTCGGGATTTGATATTTCCGCCCGGAAAATTGATTACATCCTGCTGACCCATGCCCATGGCGACCATATTGCCGATGTGGAAGAAGTGCTGCAGCATTATCCTGACGCCACCGTTATCGGGGTGCCGGAAGTATGCGGGTATTTTAACAATGCAAAAAATACGGACGATGTCAACATAGGAGGATCGACTAAGATCGGGGACCTTACCCTTTCGATGGTTCCGGCACAGCACACCAGTTCATTTCCGGACGGAAGCTACGGCGGCGTACCGGTAGGCTATATCTTTCAGTTTCCTGAAGGCAGAAACCTCTATCTGGCGGGCGATACCGGCGTAATGGCAGATATGGCCCTGTTTCCGCGCATGTACGGCAACCTGGATCTGTGTATCCTTCCGGTAGGCGATCATTACACCATGGGTGCAGAGAAGGCGGCATTTGCAGCGGCAGAGCTTTTAAAGACCCCGAAAGTAATCGGATGCCATTTTGATACGTTCCCGGCTATTGAGATCGATCATGAGCTGGCAAAACAGTTTTTCAGGAATCAGCATGTAGAACTTGTTTTACCGGCAGCGGGAGAGATCTTCGAATTCTAGAAAAACAATGGAGAGAGGTACTATGAAAAATAAGGATGGAATGCCGGAAGGCAGGAAAACAAAAAAAGATAATCTTCAAATTATCTCTCTTCAGTTTAAAACAAAAAAAAATGGCAAGCTACCTAAATCACACCGCTACGACTAATTACCTTTGCTGCGTTCCCACCCTGGAGGATTCTCAGGAGCTGGTTGTTTAGGACTTGCCGTTGCAAAGATAGGAATATTTTATAAACTTAAAAATATTATTAGGAAAAAAATTACTGAAAAAGTCCTGTTTATGCGCTAATCCGCTGAAACAGAAACTAATAATTTTTCATTTTTTTTTCTAAAAAATTACCCATGACAAAAAGTCCAACAACATTAGGAATTATACTCTTCGTCGCTACCATGGCCGTATTTTTTGTGGTCTATGCCTTTTTCTCCGGCGTGAATTATTTTGATATATCGCTGAAAGCCAATGCTTTTATCTTGCCAGTGCTGTACGCAGGCGCTGCATTCTGGTCGGTAAAATCGTACTATGATACCCACCGCACCGTTACTTTCAAAGATGCTTTCAAGAGGGCTTTTGTGCCGATGTTTATCGGCGGTTTCCTTTCGGTGGTCAGCATTTATGCGTACCTGAACTTCATTGATCCCGATGCCAGGAAGCTCCTGAATTACCAGTATGTGACCCGGCAGAAGGAGGAGCTCGACAAGGAATATACGTCGGCCAGGAAAATTTTGAAGCATCAGAAAGATATCGATGAACTGGACCAGAAGTACAGGGAAAGGCTTCCGAGTTTCTCTCCGGAAGCGGTAAAAGGAAAAGATATGCTTACGGTGAGTCATTTTTCAGGATATTTTGCCGCAATTCTTATATTTTACGTAGTTTTGTCATTGTTTTTCGGGGCCTTTTTCAGGACGAGATCAGTGCATACGGAAACAGAGCATCAAGAATAATTTTACTGACATTACATGAATTTATCCATAGTTATTCCTTTACTGAATGAAGAAGCCTCTCTGGAAGAGCTTTTTGTAAGGATTGACACGGTTTGCAAGGCCAACAGCTTATCATACGAAATCTGGTTTGTCGATGACGGGAGTACCGATCTGTCATGGAGCATCATCGAAAACCTGAGGGTCCGGTACCCCCAGGTCCACGCCATTAAATTTTCCAAAAACTACGGGAAATCCCAGGCCCTTCACGCCGCATTCGAAAGAACCAACGGCGATGTCATCATTACGATGGATGCTGATCTGCAGGACTTTCCGGAAGAGATCCCGGACCTGTACAAAATGGTGGCGGAAGAAAACTACGATATTGTTTCCGGATGGAAAAAGAAGCGTTTTGATAACGTAATGACCAAAAATGTGCCTTCCAAACTCTTCAATGCTGCGGCCCGTAAGGTCTCCGGAGTTTACCTTCATGATTTCAACTGCGGACTGAAAGCTTATAAAAAGCAGGTGGTGAAATCCATTGATGTGTATGGGGACATGCACCGCTACATTCCTGTCCTCGCTGCCAATGCGGGATTCAGGAGGATTACGGAAAAGGAAGTGCAGCACCAGGCCAGGCCTTACGGAACGTCAAAGTTCGGTACCGAAAGGTTCATCAGGGGTTTCCTGGATCTGGTTACCCTCTGGTTTGTCAGCCGTTTCGGCGGCAGGCCGATGCATTTCTTCGGAGCAGTAGGTACGCTGATGTTTATCGTCGGCTTCCTGTCCGCACTCTGGCTGGGACTTTCCAAGCTTATTGATGTGGCCAGGGGAATTTACGGCCACCTGATTACGGATAATCCATGGTTCTTCATTGCCCTTACCATGATGCTGATGGGAACATTGCTGTTCGTTGCCGGCTTCCTGGGCGAGATG
>JAKOOI010000419.1 GCA_022701475.1 Weeksellaceae bacterium | reverse complement strand
AAACTTACCGGATGAGCCTGCCAAATGCAGAATTCAGGAGGTTTACGGAGCGGAACATGCGAAGAAAGTAATCAAAGCTTCGCAGGACGATTATGCAGCCAACTACGGAGGATAACTGAAAATTTTCCTTTACAAAATATAAGACAGATGCATTCATCTGTCTTTTTTGTTTTCTGATCGCAGCTTCAATGCTGCTGACGGTTCTTTTCCTTATGTCAGGATAAGTTCATGGCTTCCCGATATCTTTTCCGTACCACTCATCAGAGTCAGCGTGAGGCCGGAAGGAAAACTTCAGATTCTCTCATTTCCCATTCTACCGGTTCATATTTTTTATGCCTGAAGTCCCGGGTCTGATAAGCCCCGAACGAAACTCCAATGAATATCCGGTGATTCGGTCTGTCTTTATTTTCTAACCCCTGCATTCTTTTTTATGAATCCATGAAAATTATTTATTATATTTAATATTCTATTACCAAACAAATATTAAGCTATGAATTTATTCTTATTAGTACCGTTTTTCGGCGTCATTGCTTTGGTGTATACCTTTCTGCAAAGCAATTGGGTAAACCGGCAGGAGGCAGGAAACGAAAAAATGAAAACCATCAGCGGTTATATCGCAGACGGTGCCATGGCATTTCTGAAAGCCGAATACAAAATCCTGATGTACTTTGTTATCGTGGTTGCTATTTTACTCGCCGTAATGGGGGCAAGCAATAACCGGTCCCACTGGAGTATCGGGATTGCGTTTGCGGTAGGAGCTGTATTTTCGGCTGCGGCAGGCTTTATCGGGATGAAAATAGCGACCAAAGCCAATGTAAGGACTGCCGAAGCAGCCAGAACCTCTCTTTCAAAGGCACTGAAGGTCTCCTTTACGGGAGGTTCCGTGATGGGGATGGGAGTGGCCGGCCTCGCCGTGTTGGGACTGGGTGCCCTCTTCCTGATCATCAGGCAGATCTTTGCACCCGATGCTGCGGTAGGTTCCCTTGAAATGGAACGGAGCATCGAAATCCTTACCGGTTTTTCACTGGGTGCCGAATCGATCGCGTTGTTTGCCAGGGTAGGCGGCGGTATTTACACCAAAGCTGCCGATGTAGGAGCCGACCTGGTGGGAAAAGTAGAAGCCGGAATCCCGGAAGATGATCCCCGGAATCCTGCGACCATTGCAGACAATGTAGGAGATAATGTTGGCGATGTGGCCGGTATGGGAGCCGATCTTTTCGGGTCCTATGTCGCTACCGTACTGGCAACGATGGTCCTCGGCCGGGAAACCGTTTCTCAGGATGCTTTCGGAGGCTTTGCCCCGATTCTCCTGCCCATGCTGATTGCCGGTACCGGAATCATCTTTTCTATGGTAGGAACTTTGTTTGTCCGGATCAATGATAATGAAGATGCTTCCATCTCAAGTGTTCAAAATGCCCTGAATCTGGGAAATTGGGGCAGCATCATCATCACTGCGATAGCCTCTTATTTTCTGGTAACTTATATCTTACCGGATAAAATGGTGCTGAGAGGGCATGAATTCTCTAAAATGGGTGTTTTCGGGGCTATTATGGTAGGTCTTGTCGTAGGAACTTTGATGAGTATCATTACGGAGTATTATACGGCCATTGGAAAACGTCCGGTATCGAGTATTGTCCGGCAGTCCTCAACAGGGCATGCTACCAATATTATCGGCGGCCTATCCGTAGGTATGGAATCTACTTTATTTCCGGTTATAGTCTTGGCCGGAGGCATTTACGGCTCCTATCTGTGCGCCGGCCTTTACGGTGTGGCCATCGCGGCAGCCGGAATGATGGCCACCACGGCCATGCAGCTGGCCATTGATGCTTTCGGTCCTATTGCGGACAATGCCGGCGGAATTGCCGAAATGTGCGAGCTTCCGAAGGAAGTCCGTGAGAAAACGGATATCCTGGATGCGGTAGGAAACACCACTGCCGCCACCGGAAAAGGCTTTGCCATCGCCTCCGCTGCGTTGACGGCTTTGGCATTATTTGCTGCTTTCGTAGGTATCGCGGGAATTGACGGAATAGATATCTACAGAGCCGACGTACTGGCCGGATTGTTTATTGGGGGAATGATTCCTTTTATCTTCTCGTCACTCGCCATTACGGCTGTCGGACAGGCTGCTATGGCCATGGTGGAGGAAGTGAGAAGGCAGTTCAGGGAAATCCCGGGAATCCTGGAAGGCAAAGGCAAACCGGAGTACCAGAAGTGTGTAGCCATTTCTACCGATGCTTCCATCCGGAAAATGATGCTTCCCGGAGCCATTGCCATTGTCTCGCCGCTGCTCATCGGATTTATTTTCGGTCCTGAAGTGCTGGGCGGATTCCTGGCCGGGGCAACCGTTTGCGGAGTCCTGATGGGAATGTTCCAGAATAACGCCGGCGGTGCGTGGGACAATGCCAAGAAATCATTCGAAAAAGGAGCGGTCATCAACGGTGAAACCTATTACAAGGGTTCCGAACCCCATAAAGCATCGGTAACCGGCGACACCGTCGGAGATCCTTTCAAAGATACCTCCGGACCTTCCATGAATATCCTGATCAAGCTGATGTCTATCGTTTCACTGGTCATTGCGCCCACCCTCGCGGTCCTGCACAAGGATAAGATCGAAGCGGAAAGAGCAGCTAAAATTGAAAGCCTTACCGGGATGAAGACTGCTGTTGTTGTTCCGGGAACTCCTTCCGCCGCAGCATTACCGGCAGAAGTCAAAGGATACCTGAATGAAAATGGTGACTTTGTGTATGAGACCGGTGCGCTGCAGGAAATTCAGCTTGACGGCGGCTGGAAAATATCGCTCGGTCAGGATAGCCAGCTGTTGCAGATGTACAGTTTTATTAAAAACAAAGATCAGGCAGCACTGGATGCCAATAAGTGGTTTACCATCGAAAACCTGTATTTTGAAACCGGATCCAGCGAGCTCCGGCCGGGAGCTGATGCCCAGCTTCTTAATCTGGTGGAAATCCTCACCGCCTATCCCGGTCTGAAAATAAAGGTAGGCGGGTATACCGACAATACAGGAAGTGAAGAAAGCAACCAGACCCTTTCCAATCTAAGGGCGCAGACGGTTAAACTGAAGCTTCTCGAACTGGGAATTGCCGGCGACAGGGTAGAGGCCGAAGGCTATGGTCCGCAGTATCCCGTATGCGAAGCCAATGATACCGATGAATGCAGAGCGAAAAACAGGCGGATCGATGTAAGGGTATTATCCTATTAGAAATAGTACAAAATCCCTGTTAAGACGGTGAGTTTTAACAGGGGTTTTTATTAATGCAGGAGGTTGTTTTTCAGATGTTCCAGGGCATTGATAATCAAACCGTCTCTTTTGGCAAAACTGAAACGGATATAATCTGAATCCTGTCTGGCATGATAAAAGGCGGACATCGGCAGGCATGAGACTTTTTTCTCTATGGTCAGCCACTTTGAAAATTCCACATCCGTCATCGTCCGGGAAACCTTTCTGAAATTAACGACCTGGAAAACGGCACCTTCTGCTTTTGGCAGGGGAACAAGCGGCGTGTCCTGAATCAACTCATAAAAGAGATCCCTCTTCTTCCGCATGATCTGCTGATTTTCGTTGGGGTCAAATACTTCCAGATACCGGGCAATGGCATATTGGCAGGGCGCATTGGCACTGTAGGAAATATATTGCTGATGGCATCTGAACTTCAAAGTCAGATCTTCCGGGGCCAGCAGATAACTGACTTTCCATCCGGTAGAATGAAACATCTTTCCGAACGAAAAAATGCAGAAACACCTTTTTCTCAGCTCAGGATGCAGGAAAGCACTGTAATGACCGGATTCATTGTAGCAATACGTATCATAAATCTCTTCGGAAATCAGATAAATTTCCCGGTTACCGATAAGGCCGGCCAGATGCTTCCATTCACTTTCCGACCAGAGTTTTCCGGTGGGGTTATGTGGAGAATTAATAATGATGGCTTTTGTCTTTTTAGTGATGCAGCTGGCGAACTTTTCCCAGTCTACCGTAAAATCATCTTCAAGATCATAGAAAACCGGAACACCATGGTTCAGTACCACCGAAGGGCCGTATGTATAGTATGACGGCTGGATAATAATGACCTCATCCCCCGCATCCAGTATGCATTTCAGGGCCGTATAAAGGGTAAAGGTAGCACAGGGCGTAATGGTAACTTCTGCTTCAGAAAGAAAGATGCTGTTCTGCCGCAGACCGTTGAAGCGGATAATATTACGGATCAGCATTGCATTTCCGGCCGCGGATTCATAGTGATGGGTGGATTGCCCGGCGGCTTCTTTCAGAAATTCTTTCAGACGGATGTCAATATCAAAATCGGCCAGGCCCAGCGAAAGGTCATAGCTGTTATGCTCGTGCGCGAGCTGCGACATCTCCGAGAAAAAAGAATGATGGGTAAATCCGTAAACTTTTTCCATATCTTCTGGTTTTATTCAAATATAGTAAATTTACCGATCTGTCAGACATTCAATAAATTTTGTTATTTTTAAGGAAATTATTTTTTAAATATGAAAAAATTTTTGATTCCGGTATTTTCTATAGCAGTACTCATCGGTTGCGGAACGGCAAAAACATCAACGGGTTCAGCCTCTTCAAGTACAACGCAGGGTGACAAGGCTTTTGTTGCTGCTTACAAAGAAATTAAAGTGGCAGATCTGAAGAAGAATTTATATGTGATTGCCTCTGATGAGATGGAGGGAAGGGATACGGGCAGCCCCGGACAGAAGAAGGCAGGGGAGTTTATGGTAAACTATTATAAGAATCTGGGAATTGCCTATCCTAAAGTCTTGGGGTCTTACTACCAGAAAGTACCTTCCGGTTTCATGCAGAAAAGAGGTGGCGGAAATCTTCCGGATTCTGAAAACATCCTTGCTTTCATTGAAGGTTCGGAAAAGCCTGAGGAAATTGTGGTGGTGTCCGCTCATTATGACCATGTAGGTACACAGAACGGAGTCGTTTACAACGGTGCGGATGACGATGGCAGCGGAACGGTAGCCGTGATGGAAATCGCAAAAGCTTTCCAGTCGGCTAAAAAAGCAGGCAGAGGTCCGAAAAGATCCATTCTTTTCCTGCATGTAACCGGTGAGGAGCACGGCCTGTTCGGGTCTGAATATTATACGGATAACCCGGTATTTCCATTGGCCAATACGGTAGCGGATCTGAACATCGATATGATCGGGCGTGATGATCCCGAAAACAGGGGCAAGCAGTATGTCTATGTCATCGGTTCCGAAATGCTGAGCTCCCAACTGAAAGTGATCAACGAAGCGGCCAACCGGAAGACCAATAACCTGGAACTGAATTATAAATACGATGATCCCAGTGATCCCCAGCGTTTATATTACCGCTCTGATCATTACAACTTCGCCAAAAATAATGTTCCTGTAGCCTTTTTCTTTGACGGGATCCATGAAGATTACCATAAACCTACGGATGATCCGGACAAGATCAACTATGATCTGCTCGCGAAAAGAACGCAACTGGTTTTTACTACCGCCTGGGAAATTGCCAACCGTACGGAGAGAATCATCGTAGACAGAAAATAAAAACCGTATCCATACATTACAAAAGGCAGTTCGGAAAGGTCTGCCTTTTCTTAACATAACCGCTTTTCTCATGAAACCGAATATTAAATCCGCAAGGCCGTTCATCGGTTCGGAAAATTTTGAAACCTCAAGCCGCTTTTACAGGGACCTTGGCTTTGATGAAGTTCCCTTGAGCCCGGGATTCTCCCTTTTCAGGTGGAATGAAACCTCTTTTTACCTTCAGGATGCTTACGTAAAAGACTGGATTGATAATACCGTGATTTTTGTGGAAACAGAGGATGCAGATGCCTTCTGGAGCTACCTTCTCAGTCTCGGACTCATGGAAAAATACGATAAGGTGAAACTTATGCCCGTCCGCATAATGCCCTGGGGAAAAGAATGCTTTGTTGTGGATCCTTCAGGTGTTCTATGGCATTTCGGTGAATTTTTCAAGGAAAACCTGTAAGGGTTTAAATACAATAAAGATTCATGATTTACGCATTTGATACGTACTATTATCCCGACTTTGCCTACACCGTCTGCCTTGCTTTTGAAAGCTGGACTGACGAAAAGGAAACGTTTATTTTTACAGAAAAAACAGCTGTTGCTCCGGCCTACGAAAGCGGCGCATTTTACAAGAGAGAACTGCCCTGCATCCTGAGCCTGCTGGAAAAAATTGACCTGAAACCAGAAGATGTTATTGTCGTTGACGGTTACGTTACCTTAGATGATAACGGAAAAACAGGGTTGGGCGGCTATCTTTATGAAGCCTTGAAAAATCAGGTCCCTGTAGTGGGTATTGCCAAAAATGAATTCGCTGCGCCGGACTCCAAACGGAAGGCAATCTGCAGAGGGGAAAGCAAGACACCTCTTTTTCTTACCACAGCCGGTACAGAACCGGAAAGCATGGTTGGCAATATAAAGGATATGCATGGAAACTTCAGGATTCCCAGCTTGCTGAAAAGACTGGATCAGCTCACGAGGTTAGCATAAATGAAATGCCATTTTTTGCGGAATTTTAAAAAATACTTTACTGATCGCTTGTTCAATTAAAAAAAACGCTTACATTTGTCCCATTAAAGCAACAAAATGCAAAGAACATTCAATACTATCATTGCCATTATTATCATTATCGGATTCCGGTGGTGAGTGATGGTATATTGAAACTCTTACAATTAATATAAAAACCATCCTCACCGGGATGGTTTTTTTATGCCTGACAGCGAAATTTAAAAATAAAAAATATGTACTATAACGAAAAAAGTGTCCTCTACTACAACGGGGAATTCTTACCGGCTTCCAAAGCTTCTACAGACCTTTACGGACAGTCGCTGCATTATGGATATGCTGTATTTGAGGGCATCAAGGCGTACAGAACAGCTTCCGGAACGAAAATATTCAAAGCACGGGAACATTTTGAGCGACTGAAAAAATCGGCAGAGCTGATGATGATGCCTTTCTCTTATT
>JAKOOI010000416.1 GCA_022701475.1 Weeksellaceae bacterium | reverse complement strand
GGGTAAATCCGTAGCTGCCGAAAACATTCCATCTGTTTTTACGGTAATTGAAGGTCGTGTTTCCGGTGAATCCGGTGTACCTGCCCTGCGTAATCCCGCCGTTCAGGCTGAGGTTAAAGCCCTGTTTTTTTGATTTTTTAGTGATGATGTTGACCACCGAAGCCCCTTCCGCATCAAACCTCGCGGGCGGATTGGAGAAGATTTCGATCTGCGCCACCTGATCGGACGGCATGCCCTGAAGATAAGCAGCCAGATCATCGCCGGAGAGCTGCAGGGGTTTGCCGTCCAGGTAGATCCGCACATTTTTCCGGTTGGCAGAAACCGAATTACTGGAGCTTACCTGCACACCGGGTGCTTTTATCAGGGCTTCCCACGCACTTCCGCCCGAGGCGATAATGCTGTTTTCCACATTAAAGCTTACCCGGTCGATTTTCCGTTCGATCACCGGTTTCTGTCTGGTAATGGTGACTTCCTGGATCATATGCTCGCTTTTCTGTAAAGTCAGGTCCAGGTTTTCTTTCGGAAATTCAACTTCCATTTCCAAAGGTTGGTAACCCGGAAGGGTTGCTGTCAGCGTATAATTTCCATTTTCCGGAGCCGTGATGCTGAAATTCCCGAGATCGGAGAATGCGGAGGTTATCGGTTTTTGGTCTCTTTTTAAAGTAATGGTGACGGCGTCCAGCATCCGGCCGCCGGTATCTTTCACGGTTCCTTTCAGAACGGTCTGGGAATGCAGGAGTCCTGAAATACAGATCAGGAGAAATAAAATGGTATTTTTCATACTGCAAACCTACGCTGGTCCCAGGTTAAGGCTCGTTAAGCAAGGTTAAACAACATGAATCTGGGTTAATTAAGGTTAAATCTTTGTCAGCAGCCTCCTGGTATTCCTAAATTATCATCAAATTAGCGGAATGAAATGGCTCTCCAACCGATATGCTTATCCGCTCGTTATCTTTGCCATGATCGCCAGCATCGGCCTTCAGGCGGCCTGGCTGATCCAGCTGTTCCATGCCCAGCAGGTGCAGGTGAAAAGAGATCTGGACCAGGCGGTGGCCGACGCCGCCCGTATGAGTGAATACCTCAGCGTGGCTCCGGGACATGAAAACAACGACAACTTCCGGAATTTTTTCCTTTCCCCGGAATGGATGCAGCTGAAGCAGGCTTATACCCAGATGCGACGGACCGGTGTCGCCAGCCGCTTTGAAACGGAACTGAAAAACGACAGCACGCAGATCAATATAAGTCTGAAGATTGCCAACAATCGCCCGCCCGGTCCGCGGAAATCCAGGACCATCTCTATTTTTGACGATGGGGAAACCCTGGAATCGGTTATGGCAGCAGACCGGAAAGACCTGAAGCGGATGGACAGCCTCGTCAGGCTCGAATGCCGCCGGCAACAGATTAATGAAGAGAGTTTTTATGTGCTGTACGACTTCAGAACCGGAAAGCCGGAGTCTGAGAAGGATGGGCAAAAAGCAAAGCAGGCCGATTATCAGAGTGCCCATATCGGGTACAACCTCAATTTTTTTATTCATACTTATCAGTTGGTGGTGCCTTCGGTTACCAAAACCGTGATGTACCGGATGCGGTATTATTTTGTTTCGTCCCTGCTGATGATCCTGCTGACCGGGCTGGCCTTCTGGTTCCTTTTTAAAGTGATGCGGAGCGAACGGTTGTATACCAGGGCACGTCTGGCCTTTACCGGAAACATGACCCACGAGCTGAAAACACCGGTGGCGGTTATTGAAGCTGCCCTGGATTCGATCACGCGGTATCAGCTGACCAACGATCCGGAACGGCTGGAAAATTACCTGAACATCAGCAAAAATGAAATCAGCCGGCTGAATGCGATGATCGATAAAGTACTGAACCTGGAACAACTGGACAACGGGGAAATCAACCTCCGCCCGGAACTGTATGATGTACAGCAGGGACTGGAAAGCGTTGTCTCCTCGATGCGGCTGCGGAACGGCAGCAGTCCGGTAATCATAGATTATTTTCCATCGGAAGAACCCTGTTTTGTAGACGGGGATCCGGTGCACCTGACGAATGTTTTTTATAACCTGCTGGATAATGCCATTAAATACAGCGGTCCCGAAGCCATTATTGCCATTACCTGCAATCCGTTGGACGATGAGGTCATCATAAAAATCCGGGATAACGGGCCGGGAATAGCGAAGATCTACCGCCGGCGTATTTTCGAAAGGTTTTTCAGAATCCCGGAAAATCCCGATATTCATACCGTGAAAGGAAGCGGGCTCGGCCTTCACTATGTCAGGGAAATTATTACCTGCCATAAAGGAAGAATCGAAGTCGCCGCAGCACCGGAACAGGGAAGTGTTTTTACCATTTATTTACCTGCTTACCATGAAATATAAAGTACTCTACGCGGAGGATGAAGCTACCCTCGCTGAAATCATTACCGACGGACTCCGGAGCAGCGGCTACGAGGTACAGCTTGCTTCAGACGGGCACCGGGCCTTACAGTTATTTAAATCTGAAAAGCCGGACATCTGTGTCCTTGATATCATGATGCCGGTAAAGGACGGCTATGCGCTGGCCGAAGACATCCGCGGGCTGGACAGCGATGTGCCGATTATTTTTCTCAGTGCAAAATCTTTGGGTGAGGATGTCGTAAAAGGCTTCAAAAGCGGCGGCAACGATTACCTGAAAAAGCCATTTACCATGGGCGAACTGCTGGTGCGTATGGACAGCCTGCTCACCCGTTTCGGAACTGTTGTTCCGGAGCACGCCCCATCTTCCAATCGCAAAACATTCGGGAATTGCGAACTGAATACCCTAAGCCAGGAACTCGCAACCCCGAAAGCGAATTATAAAATTTCATACAAAGAAACCGCCATCCTCCAACTGCTGCTGGAGCACCGTAACGATCTGCTTCAGCGACAGACCGCTCTATTGAAAATCTGGGGCGACGACAGCTATTACAATGCCCGGAGCATGGATGTGTTTATGTCGCATCTCCGGAAAATGCTGAAGGACGATCCGGAAATCGAACTGATGAGCATTCGCGGAGTAGGGTACAAGCTGATCTGCTGATGGAATAAAACGGTTCTGGTAAATCTGATCTTTTTAGGAATGTCGGTTTTTTAACGCAAAGATTAAATTTCTTTACGCATAATTGAAGGGAGCAAAGAGGAATCAGCAGGCTGATTTGATGAAGCGGGCGTGTAATCCGGACACATAATCAGCGGTTATTTTTTTTAAGAAGGGTAGTTATTATTTATCTATTTATTCATATATAAAATATGCAAGAGTCCCGAAGAGACGGCTTATCACAGGATCGGATGCAAATCCGATTT
>JAKOOI010000403.1 GCA_022701475.1 Weeksellaceae bacterium | reverse complement strand
CAATTTTACCGCTGTGCAGGATTACCCCGCCGATAAACTGGACATCGTAGTGTACCATATCCCAGTTTACAGGTGTTCCGGCAGCATCCCATGAGTTTTTCCAGATGGCCTGATCCCCCTGAATTTCCACGAAATCTTTTCCCATGGCCGCAAGCTGCCTGTCCCAGTCGGTAGCCGTCACGCGGATGGCTCCGTTCTGGGCCCATCTTCTGGCGGTTTCCTTTACCAACGCAAAAACTTCGGGAAGGATCTGACCCAGGACCTTTTCTTCGATTTCGTATGATTCTTTTTTCAGGGCTTCAATTTTCGAGAACAGCGATTCTTTTTCATCAACATTCTTCGAATTTTTTATCTGCTCCTGGATCTGTTCTATCTGAGCTGTGATTTTGCCGGTTGCAGATTTGATATTTTCTTTAAACTCAGCCGTTTTCTCTCTCAAACCGTCATCAGACAATTGCTGAATCGCCGGTTCAACAGCTTTGATTTTGGTTACAACTTTTTTTACTTCTTTTAGGTCCTGCGCTTTTTTGTCTCCCAAAAACCCTTTTAGAACTTTGTTTAAAAAACTCATATATATTTGCTTATCGCAACCGGCTTTTGACAGGCTGCTTTATTGTTAGATTGAAAAAATATTGGCCAATCGCTGTACGCCATCAGCCAAATAAAATGAGGTATTAATATTCGTCTTCGTTCCAAAGATAGTCTTCATCTGTAGGATAATCGCTCCAGATTTCATCAATGGCATCGTAGATTTCCCCTTCATCCTCGATGGCCTGAAGGTTTTCTACCACTTCCATAGGGGCACCGGTTCGGATGGCGTAATCAATAAGTTCTGCTTTAGTCATCGGCCAGGGTGCGTCACTCAGATATGAGGCTAATTCTAATGTCCAGTACATAATTTTCTAATTTTTTGCAAAAGTATAAAAATAGCTTATATGATACGCTTTTTTACACCTGATTTTCAATTCTTTTTATTAATTTTTGTTCACTGCAGGAAACAGACCGGATGTCCGGCAGCCGATGCCTGCTTTTGGGTCATTTTCTCAAAAACCATTCCACAAATTTTTTTATGCCATTTTGGAAGTCGGTGTCCGGTTTATACCCGATCAGTGCTCTGGCTTTGGTGATATCGGCATTGGTTTTCAGGACATCACCAGGCTGCATTGGCAGATTTTTCCGGATGGCAGGTTTTCCCAACGCCTGTTCTATGGATGACAGCATTTCCGTCAGGGTAATTACCTGGTTTTCTCCCAGGTTGAGGATCTCATACACCCGGGAATGCTCTTCCAGGTAGGTGATGGACTTCATGATGCCGTCAATGATATCATCAATATACGTATAGTCGCGGGCTGTGGTTCCGTCGCCGTAAAAAGGGATTTCGCGGTTTTCGGAAATCAGTTTTGTAAACTTATGGATGGCGAGATCGGGGCGCTGGCGAGGGCCGTAGACGGTGAAAAACCTCAGCTGTATCATATCAATACCGTATAAGTTATGATAGACATGTCCCAGGATTTCCCCGCACTTTTTGGTAGCGGCATAGGGCGAAATGGGCTGGTCTACGTTATCGGTTTCTGAAAACGGGGTTTTTTCATTATTCCCATATACACTGGAGGAAGAAGCGCAGACGAATTTTCTGATATTGAATTCGTTACACAGTTCCCAGAGGTTCATGGTGCCGCGGATGTTCACTTCCTCATATTCCAGAGGCCTTTCAATAGAGGGCCGGACCCCGGCAAGGGCAGCAAGGTGGATGACAGCGTCTACAGCATGGGATTTCATAATTTCTTCGAGTCCCTTTTTATCACGGATATCCTGGCAGTAAAAGGTATAGTTTTCTGAATTCACCCGCATAGCCAGCTGCTGCAGATCTTCTTCCTTTCCGGAAAATTCGAAATCCGAAAAATACTGAACAGAATCCAACGTATTTTTAATTTTTATCCGATAATCGTAGAAATTATCAAAATTGTCAATATTTATGACAGAATGTCCTTGTTGCAATAATTGTTCTGCGAGGTGGGAACCGATAAAGCCGCTCGCGCCGGTAATAAGATATTTCATCCGTATTTTTTTCTTTCCCAAAAATATAAATTACTTTGTGAAAAATATAATCGTTAAATTTACTAAAAAAGTAACATATAAAAATTAATATGCAGTTTAAAGGGCAAATTTTAAAAATGACGAGCTTCAATGATCAGCCGATCCAGTATTACCTCAATCTTTCCGGAGACCTGATTCACATGAACGAACTGTTCGGAAAAGAGCTCACCATAAGGCATACCGGATACCAGTGTGTTCATTGCGGGCAGGACAGGCCCATCTACCGGATGGGATTTTGCAAAAACTGTTTCTTTGAAAGCCCGTATGCCAGCGATACCATCATCCGTCCGGAACTTTCCACCGCGCACCTGGGCATTGCAGAGCGCGATCTGGAAGTGGAAAAAGGCATCCAGCTCCAGCCGCATACCGTATACCTTGCCTACACCGGGGAAGTGAAGGTGGGAGTCACCCGCAATACCCAGATTCCTACCCGTTGGATCGATCAGGGGGCAACTTTTGCCCTGCCTATTGCCAGGACGGAAAACCGGTATGAAGCAGGGATGATAGAAGTGGCCCTGAAGCAGCATGTGCCCGATAAAACCAGCTGGAAAAAGATGCTGAAAGACGACCTGGAAGATGATATCGACCTGGCCGACTTCCAGCAGAAGATCCGGGAATATTTTCCGGAAGATTTCCAGCGGTTCTACAGTGAAGGGGAAGATCTGTGGAAATTCGACTATCCTTATGATAAGCCTGAAAAAGTAACGTCTTTTACTTTAGATAAAAAGCCGGAATTTACCGGAAAGCT
>JAKOOI010000589.1 GCA_022701475.1 Weeksellaceae bacterium | reverse complement strand
TCTTTTACCACCACAATCATGGTATGCCCGCCGCTTACCGTAAGGCACAAAAACGGGAATTTGGGCGGCATGGGATTTGCATCTTCAATGAAATGGGCTAAAATATGGGCCTGCAGGTGATTGACTTCAATAAGAGGGACATCAAGGCTCATTGCCAGTGACTTGGCAAAGGAAGTTCCTACCAGCAGCGATCCCAGCAGTCCTGGTCCGCGTGTAAATCCTATGGCAGAAATTGCATTTTGTTGTATATTTGCTTGGGTTAGCGATTTTTCAACCACGGGAATAATATTCTGCTGGTGGGCACGTGAGGCAAGCTCAGGGACAACCCCTCCGTATTCTTTATGAATGGCCTGGTTGGCGGCGATATTTGAAAGAATGGTATTTCCCCTGATGATCGCAGCCGAGGTATCGTCGCAGGACGATTCAATTCCTAAAATTATAGAGTCGCTCATAATAATGGCAAAGTTAGAGAATAATAACGAGAATGAGAATAAAAAATCAGTAGCCGGAAACCTGGGAGATCAGGTTCAGAAAGCCGTTGAGAATGCCGGAGACAAGGTAAAAGAGACGGTAAAAGAAGCTTCTGAACTCGCTGCTGATGCCATTACCCATCCGGTAGAGACTGCAGGGGAATTCGGGAAGCAGGCCGTAAAGGATGTTACCAGTTATTCCTGGTGGGCAAAGCTCCTGCTTATTCTCTTCTGGCTGATCCTGGGGCTGGTAGCAGCGGTTCTCATCATCATCAACCTCCCGGTCACCAAGCGGTGGGCTGCCGATCAGGCCCTGCAGATCGTCAACCGCGATTTCAAAGCGCAGATGTCTACGGAAAGTGTGGATGTCAACTTCTTCGGCGATGTTATCATCAAAGGATTGAAAATAAAGGATTATAAAGGCTACGACT
Source organism: Weeksellaceae bacterium (assembly GCA_022701475.1). Lineage (GTDB taxonomy): Bacteria > Bacteroidota > Bacteroidia > Flavobacteriales > Weeksellaceae > Chryseobacterium. The sequence goes on along the minus strand of JAKOOI010000589.1, from coordinate 12,214 downwards.
TTATCACGGCAAAAGAATTTACCGCCGGTTCAGACTGGTTTTCGCTGGCGACCAATATCGGAAAATACAATTCCCTCAGCTTCAGTTCGCTGATCCTGAAAAATGCAGATATCAAAGTAATTACCTATAAAGGAGACAGCATCTCCAACTTTATCCGGTTTACGCAGCTTTTCGACAGCGGGAAAAAGAAAGATCCGAACAAACCCCCTTTTCAGCTGAACTCAAGGCTGCAGATTCTGGATTCCAGGGTTTCCATCGTCAACCTGAACTCGCCGGGAGAAAAAGGAAAATGGCTTACTGCCACCGGATTCAATTCGAAGGCACCCAATGTAAAAGTGGACGGCCGGAATATCTCGGCGCAGATCAACAACATGACCTTTACCACCACCCGGTGGGGAAAACCCCATTTTGTCGATACGTTTTCCACGGAACTTTCGATGACAAAAGACTTCCTTTTCCTGAAAGATCTGACTTTAAATACCGATCATTCGCTCCTGCAGGGTGATATCAAATTTAATCTTCATGACGACGGATCCTGGTCGGATTTCGCAGATAAGGTAAAGTGGGATATGGATCTTCAGCTGGGAAGCCAGCTCAGCGGATATGACATCAGTTATTTTGTGACCAACTGGGACAATTTCAAACCTTTCAATATCTCAGGAAAGATGGCCGGCCCGCTCAACAGCTTCAGGCTTGATCATTTCCTGATCCGGAATCCGGATGTGAACATTGCCACCAAAACCATGAATGTGGAAAGACTGCTGAAAGGAAATTTCCTGATTGAGACCAAAGACCTTTCTGCAGATTTCACGTACAAGGACCTGAAAGCAATGATGCCTTCATTCATTGCCGTAAAAATGAAAAATTTTGCCGATGATTTCGGTAAGCTGAAATACAACGGAGCTGCCAGTGTAACCCCGAAACGGGTGTATGTATCAGCCGGAAACCTGATGACCGGAATCGGGCAGGCTAAAATCACGAACTTTTCCCTTTCGGACTACAGTTCCCCGGTGCCGAAATTTGTGGGAATTGCCGAAGTGAAGGACCTGAATACATCTGTTATTACAAAGAACAAATCGGTAGGACTCATTTCCGGGAGATTCGATATCAATGGTCAGAGCTTCGATGTCAACACCATGAGGCTCGTGACCAAATCAAGGATCACCAGCATCGAGATCATGAACAAGGAAATCAACAACCTTTATCTCGACGGATTGCTGGACCATAAGAAATACGACGGCCTCATCACGGTTGATGACGAACAGGCTAAAGCTATTGTAAAAGGATTAATTGATTTCAGCACTTCCAGAATTACCATGGACGTAAATGCCGATGTGGGCTACCTGAACATGAATTACTTTACCGGAAAACCCGGTAACCAAATCGTCAGCGGAAAAATAAACGGTAAAATGGCCATGTCTTCCCTGAATGACCTTACCCTGGATGTAGAGGCCAACAGCATCAGCTTTGCAACAGCTACCCAGAAATACCTGATTCCGACAGCCAAATTAAAAACCTTTGCCCAGAACGGCGGCCGTGTGATTGACGTGGATGCTCCGGGAGCTGTAAACGGAAAGATTTCAGGCCGGTACAATCTGGGCGATCTGGCAGGAATGGTAGAAAACGGACTGAATAAAATACTGGTGGGGCCTCCGCCGAGAAAGCTGTACAGAGGTCAGAATTTCAGTATGAATTTTGACGTGCAGCAGGGGTTGGTAAGCTATTTTCTGCCGGATCTGAAACTGCCCCAGGGAGCAACCGTGGAAGGGCAGTACGACGGAAATTCAAATAATCTCATCCTGAATGCAGATGCGGCATCGCTGAAGTACATCATGACGAAAAAAGAAGAGATTACCGACGCTGATAAAGCGCTGGCCGCCGCAAATCCTGATTATAAAATCAACGACAGGAACAATATTACCAGGGACAGTGCCATGATAGACAGCATGATGGTAAGGATCAATACGGCTAATCTGGACGAACAGATTTTTGCAAAAATCAGCCGGGTGGCCTACAACAGGAATATTCTTAAAAACATTACGCTGAGCGGCAGGAACGAGAACAATACGGTGCTTCATCTCGCCGCAAAGTTCCGGCACGGCAGCCCCGAAGATGAGCTGGATGACAATATGAAGTCCTATGCGATCAATGTCAACCAGTCTGCCGATACCGGCGGCAATTTCGTTTTCAGGTTTGAACCTACGGAAGTCAAGTTCAATGATGTTACCTGGGCCATCGATACCAGCCCTGATCTCGACCATTCCATCACCTACCGTAAGAAGGAAGGGGATTTCGATATCCGGAACCTGCGGATCTATTCGGACAACAGCGCGCTGTTCATAAAGGATGCCCAGTTCAAATCAGCCAAAGACTTTTATGTAGATGCCGAGGTGGATAACTTTGCCATTGAAAAGCTGCTGGAAATGCAGGCTGACGGAAATAAAATGAACATCAAAGGCCTGGCAAACGGAAGCGTAAAGATCAGGATGGATAAAAATACCCTCCAGCCTCTGGTGGATATGACGATTGACGATATTGTGATGAACGGAAACGATATGGGAGACATTACCATTTCGGCAACCAACGGGTTTTCGCTCAATGTCTATGATGTCGACATCAAAGTAAATTCCGCAGGGGTAATCGGGAATAACAGCCTTCATGTGACCGGAACCGTAAACAACAATACGGCTTCCCCTACAATAGACCTTACGGCGGAAATGAAAGATTTTGACGTGGCTTTCGCCCAGCAGTTCGTAACCACCGTTTTCGGAAACCTGAGAGGAAAAGCAACCGGAGACCTTAAGATCAGCGGGAAATTCAGCAATCTCGATTACAGCGGTGATATAGCCCTGAAAAATTTCGGGCTGAAACTTCTGTTTACCGGCGTGGATTATTCTTTTGACGATACGGTGATCCAGCTGAGCAAAGGACTGGCAATCCTTAATAATATTGAAGTTCATGACGGAAGGACCAATTCAAAAGGGAATATCTCCGGAGCGATTCAGTTTGAAACCATCTCTTCCATGGGGGTCAACCTTGTGATGCGGGCCGATAATCTTCTGGTACTGAATACTACCCAGAAAGAGTATGATCTCTTCTGGGGAAGGGTATACGGACAGGGCGACCTTTACGTTGACGGACCGGTTTCCGGGCTGAGCATTTCCACTCCGAATATGAAGGCACTGAACGGAAGTACTTTCACCTTCAATTCGGGGTCCACATCCAATGTGGAGGAATTCAAGATGCTGAGGTTCCTGAAGGAAGGAAAAGACGGATTGGTTACCCTGGAGGAAAAGAAAAAAAGCGGTGCCAATATGAATATCGATTTTGCGCTGGATGTAGATAAAGGGACTACGGTAAATGTACTGATCGGGGACGATGTAGGAAACATTATGGTAAAAGGGGCGGCTGAAAAGCTCCGGTTCCAGATGAGCAGGCAGGGCAATATTGCGATGAACGGAACCTACCGTGTGGATAAAGGCACCTTCGTTTCAAAGGCGATTCTCAATAAAACGTTCCAGATTGAAAAAGGAAGCAGCATACGCTGGGATGGTGATGCCATGAAGCCGGCACTTGATATCACGGCCAATTACGTACGGATGGTTTCCAATGCGGGCGAATACCTGAATATGGGAAGCCTGCAGCCGATCAGCATTTTGCTGCAGGCCAATATCACACAATCCCTCACGGATCCTAAAGTTGACCTGGATGTTACGGCACTGGACGTTTCCAGCCAGGTAAAAGAAACACTGGCTGCAAAAATGAGCCAGGAAGGTGAGAAGGTGCTGCAGTTCGGGTCTGTTCTCCTTCTGAACAGCTTTAACGTTTCCAGGACCGGCGGGGTGGCCGTTGACGTAGCCGGGGTGGCTGAATCTTCAGGATACAATATCCTGCTGAAACAGCTGGGCTCCGTACTGAACACAATGAGCAATGAATTCCAGATTGACCTGAATTATGTGCAGGGCGACCAGTATTCCAATATCGGAGACCGGGCCAATGCCGGGGTAAGTTTCTCCCTTTCACCAAGGGTAAAAGTAAAAACAGGACTGGGAATCCCGCTTACCCGTACGGAAAATACAGAAGCCAACTATCTTTCCGGGGAAGGGACGATTGAATATGATATTTCGAAGAAAAACGACGGAAGCCTTATCCTGAGAGGGTATTCCAAACCTTCCAATATCGGTACCCTGAATGGGGCAGGATCAAACGGAACTGCTAATCAGGCCTATGGGACAGGTATAGTCTGGAGCAAGAGCTTTAATTCTTTATTTGGGAGAAAGAAAGATAAAAAGAAGCCCCGGAAAGAAACTGAAATAAAAACAGATTCTGTAAAATCAGACCCTAAATAATTGCTATTATCCAATGATTTTTATCATATGTGTTAATTATTGTTAATGTTTGAGATAATTTTTTTAGTCAAATAATTTTTTATAAATTTGCAAAAAATTGATTGATTTTTTAAGAAAATTGTAATTTAACTAATATGAACTATCAACTGGACGAAATAGACAAGAAGATTCTTGATTTCTTAGTAGAGAACACAAGAATGCCTTTCACGGAGATTGCAAAGCAGATGGACGTTTCTGCTGGAACAATTCACGTGAGAGTGAAAAAGATGGAGGATGCAGGTATTATTTTGGGATCATCTCTGAACATTGATTACGGAAAGCTGGACTACCATTTCACAGCTTTTATCGGCATCTTACTGACCAAATCCAACAGGACCCAGGAGGTGCTGAAGGAACTGACAAGCATTCCTAACGTAATTGAAGCCAGCGTTATTTCCGGGAAATATAATATTTTCTGTAAAGTAAGGGCTAAGAATACGGAAGATGCGAAAAGGATTATTTATCAGATCGACGATATTCAGGACGTGATGAGAACCGAAAGTATGATCTCCATGGAGGAATACCTGAGCGACAAGAACAGACTGATCAATGCGATCTCCATATAATCAAATAGTAAACGAAATTATAGCAAAGAACTTATGAAAATTCTCATAAGTTCTTTATTTTTGTACCTATGGAAGAATACAGCTATTTTGATGAGGATCCTAAGAAAGGATGGGGATTTATTCTTGCGATGGCAGCCCTGATGCTGTTTACCGTGATGGGCTTTGGGATTGATCTGGATGAATACCTCCAGCACGACTACCTGAACATCCCGGAATGGTATTTTTTCATGATCTTCAGTATCGATGCACTGATGGCCGTCAGCATTGTGCTGATGTTCTTTTACCGCAAAATAGGGATGTTCGCATTTCCGGCCCTGCTGATCCTGCATTTCTTTATGCATAACTATTATCTGTCTACTTTCCTGTATACCGATGTCACCAATCTTTTCCTCTTTACCGGCTTCGGGATGCTGGCCATCATCCCGAAATGGAAATTTTTCAGGTAAGCTCTTTCCAATAAAAACAGTGCTATGGTGTTTCGGAAGCCACGCCTATACGCCGGATATTTGATACACGGCAGAAATCCCGGATACGTTTTCTGTTTTTAGAAGTTATCCGTTTTTAGAAGCGGCATACAGGCAGGTTGATATTGCCGGTTAAAGTCCTGCGTTCAGCAGGAACGGTTTCCTGATGCATTCAGATACTTATAAGAAAATCCGTCAGTGATCTGGCTCGTATATAAAAAAAGCATCCTGTAAAAGGATGCTTTCTCTTTTTGTATAAAAAGAAATATTAAGCTAAAATTCTCCTTACCGCTTCTTTCACGGCGTTGGCGTCAATCTTGTATTTCTTCATCAGTTCAGCAGGAGTAGCCGATTCCCCGAAGGTATCGTTCACGGCAACAAACTCCTGTCGGGTAGGTCTCTTTCTGGCCAGCATTCCGGCAATGGATTCCCCTAACCCTCCAAGGTAATTGTGCTCTTCAGCCGTTACTATTTTTCCTGTTTTCTCAACGGATTTCAGGATGATTTCCTCATCAAGAGGCTTGATGGTGTGGATGTTGATCACTTCGCAGGAAATGCCTTCTTTTTCCAGCTCATCTGCGGCTAAGAGGGATTCCCAAACCAGGTGGCCTGTAGCAACAATGGTGACATCGGTTCCCTCCTGTAACAGGATTCCTTTCCCGATCTCGAAAGGCATATCTTCCGGAATGAAAACCGGTACTACCGGTCTTCCGAACCTCAGGTATACAGGGCCTTCATACTCAGCGATGGCTAAAGTAGCGGCTTTTGTCTGGTTGTAGTCGCAAGGATTGATGACGGTCATGCCCGGAAGCATTTTCATCATTCCGATATCCTCCAGCACCTGGTGGGTGGCACCGTCTTCTCCCAGGGTAAGCCCGGCGTGGGAAGCACAGATTTTCACGTTTTTATCGGAATAGGCAATCGACTGGCGGATCTGGTCGTATACCCTTGAAGTGGAAAAGTTGGCGAACGTTCCGGTAAAAGGGATTTTTCCGGTGATGCTCAGACCTGCGGCAAGGCCCATCATGTTGGCTTCAGCAATTCCGGTCTGGTAAAACCTTTCCGGTGCTTTCTCAATGAATTTCTCCATTTTCAGGGAACCGATAAGGTCGGCACAAAGGGCTACGACATTCGGGTTTGTGTCTGCAAGTTCAGCCAATCCGGCACCGAATCCTGAACGTGTATCTTTCTTTTCAGTATATGTAAATTTCATTTTTTTACGCTTTGTTAATTAGGAATAAAGAGGGGAGGTTACCGACAGGTTACGATTAATAATCCGCAGGCGCTTCCAGGTACAGTTGCTTGAATGCCGTATCCAGCTGCTCGTCATTCGGTGCTTTCCCATGCCATGCGTGGGTTCCCATCATATAATCTACTCCGGATCCCATTTCGGTGTGAAGGATAATGGCAACCGGTTTTCCGTTTCCGGTTTCGGTTTTTGCTTTCTCAAGAATGGCGATTACCGCTTCCAGGTCGTTTCCGTTCTTTTCTTCCAGCACAAGCCATCCGAAGGCTTCCAGTTTGGCGTGCAGGTTTCCGAGAGAAAGTACATTTTCGGTGCTTCCGTCGATCTGCTGTCCGTTATAGTCGATGGTGGAAATGATATTGTCTACTTTTTTAGCGGCGGCATACATGAAAGCTTCCCAAACCTGGCCTTCCTGAAGTTCGCCGTCTCCGTGCAGTGAGTATACCAAAGAGTGATCTCCGTCCAGCTTTTTTCCCTGAGCTACTCCAAGTGCTACGGAAAGGCCCTGGCCCAATGAACCTGAAGCGATTCTTACCCCCGGAAGCCCTTCATGGGTAGTCGGGTGTCCCTGTAATCTTGAATCCAGCTTTCTGAAGGTTTTCAGCTCTTCCACCGGGAAAAATCCTGATCTGGCAAGAGTGGAATAGAATACCGGAGAAATGTGCCCGTTGGAAAGATAGAAGTGGTCTTCATTTTTGCCTTCCATCGTAAAAGGAAGCGAATAATTCATTACCTTTCCGTAAAGGGCGGCAAAATATTCCGTACAACCTAAACTTCCTCCCGGGTGGCCGGAATTTACAGCGTGGACCATTCTTAAAATGTCTCTTCTGATTTGTGTAGTAAGAGATTTCAGCTCTTCGATACTTTTACTCATTATATAAGATTTATTTGCATGCAAACTTACAATTTTTTACTGGCTTACGGAAATGGAAACCTTCCCTGAAAGTCTGATTCCAAAACTTTTCCGGAGTCTGGAACCTCCCGCTAAGTGTACTTATCATGATATCATTGCCCGTCATCCGGAAATGCGGTCTCCGGGCTTTTCATCGGTCAGGAAAATTTTTATTTTTTACAGAAGTTTTTATCCTCAGTTTCTGCAATCATTTAAACCTGCCTGCGGACGTTCATTTCATCAGTTTAGTAAAGCTATTCTTCTTATCATAAGGCTATGAGCGCCTAAGTTATCATCACCGTTTTTACATCAGAATATGATCATACACTGAAGGTCAGCCGAATAAATAAATATTCGATTTGCGATTGCAATCAGGCCCGGCTATAACTTCTGGCTGCGGGCAAAGATTATATACACTAAGCTTTATCGCCGGATGCAAAAGCCAGAAGCTAAAAGCCAAGAGCAAGCAGCCAACAGCCATCCGCACTACACCAGTCTCAGGTAGTTTTTATTCTTCACCAGCCACAGTCCGGCGAAGGTTAACAGTCCGTTCAGGACAATCAGCTCCACTCCGATGCGGTAATCGGTGTAAGCAGTGACTGCATAATTGATGAAATAGGTAAGAAACGGTGCGATGATTGTAACGGCAAGGATCGAATATTTTTTCGAGATCCTGAATTTGGTGAAAATCCCGAAAGCAAACAGCCCGAGCAGCGGCCCGTAGGTATAGCCTGCAATTTCCATGATAAGGTAGACGATCGACTTGTCGTTCATGGCTTTGAAGACCATGATCAAAATGAAGAAAACCACGGTAAAGGTGAGGTGTACTTTCATCCGTAATTTTTTCTTTTCCTTTTCCGTTCTGGTCCTGTCGCCGTTCAGATTCAGCAGGTCTACGCAGCAGGAGCTTGTAACGGCAGTCAGGGCTCCGTCGGCGGAAGGGAAGAGGGCGGAAATCAGTCCGATGATGAATATGACGGAAATGATCATCGGGAAATGTCCCTGAAGCGAAAGTGCCGGGAACAGATCATCGCCCATGATATTGCTGATGTTTCCTGCGGAATCCCTGAACCCGAAAATATTCGTCACCGTTTCTCCGCTGATCTGCCCGTATTCCGCGCCGTTCTGTAAAGCAAAAAGATACAGCAGCCCGCCCAAAAAGAGAAAGGCAAGGTTGACGAAAAGCAGTGTCCCTGCGAAGGTCAGCATATTCTTTTTTGAATTCTGAAGGCTGTCAACGGAAATATTCTTCTGCATCATTTCCTGGTCCAGGCCGGTCATGGCGATGGTAATGAAAATCCCGCCCAGGATGGTTTTCAGGAAAAAGGTCTTGGAATTGGGATCCAGGTTGATGAAATGCGTATAATTTTTCTGTTCCAGGATGGTGTAGGCTTCCCCGAAGGACAGGTTCAGGTGGGATAAAATATAGACGATGCAGGCGATGAGGCTGATGATCATAAAGGAGGTCTGCAGCGTATCGGTAATCACGATGGTTTTCACACCGCCTTCAAAAGTGTACAGAAGCACCATCAGGAGCAGGACGGCTGCCGTCACCCAAAACGGTACGCCCAGGCCTTCCAGCAGGAAGATCTGGAGCACATTAACGACAAGGTAAAGCCTTGCCGTAGCACCGATCGCCCGGGAAATGATAAAAAACACCGATCCGATCTTATGGGCTTCCACATTGAACCGTTTTCCGAGATAGGTGTAAATGGAGGTCAGGTTCATCTTGTAATAAAGCGGAAGGAGGATGGCGGCTACGATAAAGTAACCGATGAAAAACCCGATTACCATCATGTAATATTCAAATCCGCCGTAGATATATTCGCTGCCGGTCATTTTCCCTACGGTACCGGGTACGGAAATAAAGGTAACCCCGCTCAGGCTGGTCCCGATCATCCCGAAGGCGACCAGCCACCATTTGCTCTTTTTGTTGCCGATGAAAAAAGACTGGTTGTCCGCGTTCCGGCTCGTAAAATAGGAAATCACCAAAAGGCCGGCGAAATAAATAAATACAAACAGCAGGAGAGTAGTTCCGGGATTCATTCTTACATTTAAATTTCAGCAAATATAGTTTTTTTCTCTTCTGCTGAAAAAAAAACCTTCCGGACTGGCGGAAGGTTATACCGGTGAACGGATTGAGCCCGGAGGTTATGCCTGTGCATTGTTTACCAGGACGTCCTGCATTTCCTCATGCTTCTGGATCATAGCCTTGGCAAAAGGGCAGAGCGGAATGATGGATTTGCTGTTTTTCCGGGCATATTCCACGGCGGCTTCCAGCATTTCCTTGCCGACACCTTTTCCGTTGTAGCTTTCTTCCACTTCCGTATGGTCGATGATAAACCGGTCTTCCCCGGCCCAGGTATAGGTCATCAGTCCTGCGTGGTTTCCGTCCAGGAAGGCTTCAAAGCTTCCTCTTTTCTCGTCGTTCTTTTGTTTTACTTCAATCATGTTATGAAAATTTGGTGAGTATTTCTATTTCGTTCGTCAGTATTTTATGGACCGGGCATGCATCGGCAATCGCACGCAGCCTTTTCATCTGTTCTTCATCAGGAAGTGTTCCTTCAAAACCGACGGTTCTTGTAAAAATGGTTCTTTTGGTTAAGGGAAAATGCTCCAGGTCTACCTCTACATTGATCTTTTCGACTTCCCATGCTTTGCGGTCAATATACATTCTCAGGGTGGCAGCCGTACAGCTGGCCAGGGAAGTGGCCATGATCTCGAAAGGGTTGAAGCCTTTGTTCTGGCCGCCTTTGTCTACAGGCTCATCCGTGATCAGGCTATTTCCACCGGCGGTAACTTCGGTGTAATATTTTTCTTTTCCTAAACTTGCTTTTACGCTAACGGTCATATTTTTTCTGTATAATCGGGTTACAATTCCGGTTTCCGGCCTGTGATGTCCTGTTAGGTTACCATCATAGGTTCTGCCGGTTTAAGGTTTATGGTTTACGGTTTAAAACGGCTTTCGGAAGCGGGACATATTCTTTTTCATCTCCCGGAACCGGCGGGAAAGCATCGTGGTTCTGGTCGTGCCAGTTTACTTTGGCTTCTTCGATCTTATTTTTGTCTGAGTTCACAAAATTCCAGAAAATAAAGCGTTCTTCCTCGAACGGCTCGCCGCCGAACAGGTACACCGTTCCGTTTTCACTCATATCGAACTCGCAGAGCCGGGTGTTCTTGGCAATCAGCAGCTGTTTGGATCCGTAGGAATTGCCGTCCGTAGTAACGGTTCCGTCCAGGACATACATCGCAGCTTCGCCATAAAGGTCTTTTCCGATGCTGATCTTCCGGGCTTCCTTTGTTTTGATTTCGATGAAGAACAGCTTGCTGTGAACAGGAACAGGTGATTTTCTGCTGAAAGCTTCCCCGGCAATCAGTTTATACCGGATTCCGCCTTCTTCCCAGACCGGAATTTCATTGGCTTCGATGTGATGGAAGGTCGGTTCCGACTGTTCCAGGTGCTTCGGGAGGCCTACCCAGATCTGGAATCCGTGAAGCCTTTTATCGGAATGCCTCAGGTATTCAGGCGTCCTTTCAGAGTGGACCACGCCTCTTCCTGCCGTCATCCAGTTAACGGCTCCGGGCCGGATCTCCAGGGCACTTCCCAGGCTGTCGCGGTGATAAATAGATCCTTCCAGCAGATAGGTTAAAGTGGAAAGCCCGATATGCGGATGCGGCGGAACCTCAAGATTCTGGTAATCCTTCAGTTCAGCGGGCCCCATATGGTCTATAAAAACGAAAGGCCCGACGGCTCTCTTTTCCCGGAAAGGCAGCAGCCTCCCGACCAGGAAGTTCCCGATATCCGCTGATTTTTCTTCAATGATAAGTCCGATGTTTGACATAGAATATAAATTTAAATTTTTAGATGTTCCGTTTCAGACCATAAGCTTCCGCTGCCCACCGTCGATAAAAATAATAAAAAAAGATAAATCCCGGCCAGAGCGGGTACCTGAATATTTATATTTCTTTATTCCGTGAACAAAATTATACAACGGAAAGGAATACGGCATTGATCTGTGATAAGTAGCGATAGCCATTCGCTTTTGCTATTGGCAATCAGGATTTAAAAATTCAGAATATTTTATGACCTTATTCGAGGTACTTAATAAGTGGGAAGCAAATGCTGCTGTACAGGTAGTCGATTCTAAACCTCATAGGTTTTCAAAAACCTAAGGTTTGATCAACGGGCCGCCTTCGTAGCCCCGATAGGAACGGCATCCTTTTTCTGCAGCGGCAGGCAGGGAAGGCAGAAAAAGATACAGTGGATAGCGGGAATAAGCTCCTGAAAAAAATGGTGGATTTTATCGGATAAGTGATTTGTAAGTGTCAGTTAATCAGTAATAAATGCAAGTGTCTGTGCTTACATCAAAGGTAAATGCAAGAATTCTGTTTCCGATAGGTGCAGGATGGCGTGAGCCTGGAAACCATTACAAAGCGATAGTCCTGTTACTCCAGCCGGAGGCTCTGTTTTTCCCACATCGACCTGTAAATCGAATCTTGAGAAATAAGTTCAAAGTGATTACCTTTTTCGGCGATCTGCCCGTTTTTCATGACCAAAATAGTATCAGCATCGGTGATGGTACTCAACCGGTGTGCGGAAATAACACTTATGGTTTGATTGGGATTTTCTTAATGAAATACTGTTAAATACTATAGGT
>JAKOOI010000587.1 GCA_022701475.1 Weeksellaceae bacterium | reverse complement strand
TACGTGTATGCGAAGGCAATAAATACCCGGACCTTAAGCACCGTTACCTCATCATTCGCATTTCCTTTAAACAGAAAAACAAGCTGGCTGTTAATGAGCCTGAATCCCGTAGCATTAAAAATCTTTTCAGAGCTTCTGCCTGCGGACACCAGGATTTCTACCGGAAGGAAATAGATCAGGAAAGGCACTGATAAGAGCAGTACAATGTCAACAAGGCTGTAAAGATCCGGTGACCTGTAATAGCCCGAAACCATGAACAGGGCCGTAAAGATATAGACATGGATAAGGGTCGGGATAAAAAGCCCCAGTAAAATAATAAGATCAGGCCTTACAAAATACAGGGAAGCGATAATCACGGCCAGCAGGATAAAAACGGATCTTACCCATGCAGATCGTGACATCAGCACGAGGTATGTGCAGAAAATAAAAAATACGGATAAAACGGCGCCGCTGAAAATATCAGTCCGGAAGAGAACCAGATTCAGATAACCTGCAAAGAGCAGTAGGGTAAGCACTGCCGACAATGCCACAAAGGTAAGAGCCTGCGGTTTCTGCAGAAAAAAATTTTTGCTGTTGAGCCACTGCAGTTCCGTAAGATAGTGCAGCGGTCCCAAAACCGCATAGGAGAACAGGAAAACGTCGAAAGGAAGGATACAGGCCAGGGCAAAAGAAACCAGCAGCATCAGAAGGTTGATGATCTCGGCATTGCTGTTCCTGCTGGCTGTACCGGTCTTTCCCAAGGTTTCCATTCTTATACTTTCACCTGCATTACTTCCAGGCCAAATTCCTTTGACGCCACCAGCAGGTGATCAAAGATGTCCGCCTGGATGGATTCGAAACGTACCCATTCGGTATCATTGGTAAACGAATAGATCTCAAGCGGCAATCCCTGCGGCGTGATATTCAGCTGCCGCACGATCAGGGGCCCATCTTTATCCAGCTCCGGGATTCCCTCAATGTATTTCTGGGCATAATACCGGAACACCCCGATATTGGTGAGCTGCTGCCCGTTGATGATCTCTTCTTTATGCTCCATATGTGCTTTCTGTTCTCTCAGCTCTATGGATTTCCGGTCGAGATAGTCTGAAATAAGATTGATGTTTTTCAGCCGTTCTATGTCTTCATCCGTAAGGAATTTAAAGGAATTGATATTAAAGTAGATGGCTTTTTTTATTCTTCTGGCATTGGTTTCCGAAATCACCTGCAGGTTTTTGATTTCGGTCGTCATCAGGTCATAGGTAGGAATCGTAGAGAAGGTTTTATCAAAATTATTGATTCTCGTCGTTAAAAGATTGATTTCCGCAATGTTTCCTTCCAGATTATATTTCGGGATGCTCACCCAGTCTCCTACTTTCAGGTTTTTCGAGGTTGCCAGGTGGATCCCCGTAACAAATCCCAGAATCGTGTCCCGAAATACCAGGACCAGGACGGCCGTAATGGCCCCCAGGCTTCCTACAATGGTGGTTCCTTTGATCCCGAAAATCACACAGATCCCCACGACCGAAAAGATAAAAATCCCCAGGATCTTCACGGTTTCCGAAACGGCATTCAGGGCCATGATCTTGTAGAAGTCCTGTTTGATGACAAAATAATTCCTGAAGGCGGTCAGTCCGCGGTACAGCATTCCGGCAAAGATCATCACCATGGCCAGGTTCACAGACCTGTTGATAAAGATGGTGGTATTCCTCAGGGCTCCTGCAAAAATCGACTCATGGATGCTTCCTATCACGACCAGGGCAAACAGATGGGCAATAGAATTGGTAATCCTGGATTCATAGATCGAATTGATGATCGGGTATTTTTCTTTATTCCTGAAGAACCTGAAAATGCTGTTGATCATTACCTTGTAAATAAAATCCAGCACCAGGAAAATCAGGCACAGCAGGATAATTTTCACGATGATATGGAATATCCAGTCCAGGCCCGTCGGGGAAATCCGGCTGATATAGCGGTACAGCGGGTCACTCAGCTCCTGCAGAAAGTCTTTGGTTTCTTCTAATCGGTCATTCATTACCACAAAATTATTAAATTACAATGATTTCAGATACAATCCTGCATCAATTTTCATCCCAAACTTACGCAAATACGGCTATTGCCCAAAGGAAAAGATACGGTATTGGTACAGAAAATGCAGGTATGATTTATGGTTTTCAATGACAGACCACTTTTCCCTATCTTGCATAAAACAGACAACAATGGATACAACTCTGATCAACCTTCTCTGCCTCGTCCTCCTATTTCTGGGGATTCTGGGAACTTTTTTACCCGTACTTCCCGGGCTGTTGCTCAGCATCTGCGGACTGCTGATCTATAAATTCGGAACGGATGCCGACCTGCCGATGATTTACATCTGGGCTTTTGTGATCCTTACCGCACTTTCTGTGGTGCTGAATTATGTAATCCCTGCCAAAACCAACCAGAAATACGGCGGAACCCGTTGGGGAAGCATAGGATCGGTAATCGGTACCATTGTAGGAATTTTCCTGCCAATCCCCTTGGGTTTCCTGGTAGGGATGTTCGCCGGGGTATTTATCGGGGAGCTGCTTCATGACAGCAGGGATCTGAAAAAAGCATTCAATTCCACCAAAGGGGCATTTATCGGTTTTATTTACGGGACCGGGTTCAGCCTGGTGGTAGGAATTGCCATGTTCCTTGTGGTGCTTCTTGACATGCTGGCCATCATTTAAATAAAAAACAAATACAATGCTTCAAAAAATCATCATTTACAGTTCCGTCTTATTCACTTTTATAAACTGCAGTTCACAGAAACAGCGCCGGACTGACGGGGAAAAGCTGACTACGGTTAAGACAAAAGATATTATGCCTATGAGCAATACCCGCCAACACCTGATTTACTTTAAGGAAGGAGAAAATAAATTCCTTCAGGACTATCAGATGAATGTTACATTCAAAGGGATCACTGAAGACAGCCGCTGTCCTAAAGGCGTCAACTGTATGTGGGCAGGTGCAGCGGTAGCACAGATACAGGTGATGGGAACCCATACCAGACCCATGACTTTGAATATTTCCACGGTTGATAACAAAAGCCGGAACTACAGCAGCTCCACTGAATTCAACGGTTATCTGATATCACTGGAAGATGTAACTCCGTATCCTGAATCATCCGGAGGTACCAAGGCATTGGCCGGAAAGTATACCATCGGAATCCGTATTCAAAAATCCGGAGAGAATGCTGCTACCACGAAATAGGCTTCTTGCCTTTTGAAATCAGATATTCATTGATCTTGGAAAAGGGCCGGCTGCCGAAAAATCCACGGTGAACGGAGAATGGCGACGGATGCGCAGACTTTAAAATAAAATGTTTGGCCGGATTAATCAGTTCGGCCTTTTTCTGTGCGAAGGCACCCCATAATACAAAAACCACATTCTCTTTCTTATCTGATATTTCCTTAATGATAAAATCCGTAAACTTTTCCCATCCCAGGTCTTTATGGGAATTTGGTGAATGGGCACGCACCGTCAGAGTGGCATTGAGCATAAGGACGCCCTGTTTTCCCCAGTCGTCCAGTTCTTTGGAAGTTCTTTCCACTCCGAGATCATCCTTCAGCTCGATAAAAATATTTTTCAGGGACGGCGGGGCGGCTACCTGCTCGGAGACGGAAAAACAGAGCCCGTTGGCCTGATAGTCATTATGGTAAGGATCCTGCCCTAATATTACCACTTCAATATCATCAAACGGCGTGATTTCAAGGGCCCTGAAAATCTGGCTTTTCGGTGGAAATACTTTGGTGGTGGCATATTCATGCTTCACTTTTTCCCAGAGATGGGTAAAGTAAGGAGTATTTTTTACAGGTGCTAAAACTTCGGTCCAGGTCATGATTTTAATTTGGAAATTTGAGAATTAATTAATTTAAAAATGAACGCTGTCAATTATTTTTAATCAGGTTAAAATATTCGCTG
>JAKOOI010000337.1 GCA_022701475.1 Weeksellaceae bacterium | reverse complement strand
GGCTTTGATGAGTTCTTCTTTTAAATAGCCATGCCCTTTCTGATTGTTCGGCGTATAGCTGATCTTGATCTGCCCGTTTTCGACGGTTACCCTGTTTTCCGGATCCGGGAGATCTTCGGAAGTAAGCCAGAAATCCACGGCGTGTTTCGCCATCAGTTCAAAAGTAAATCCGGGAGCAGGTACCGGACTATCTGCACTGATCTGGTGTTCATCCGATTTTCCCAGCATCTGGATATGGCCAAGTGGATATTCATAGCCTTTGTTGGCATGGTAAAAATCATTGATTCCGAATGTTTTTCCGAATTTGGTCGGGTTCGGTTCTGTATAAAGTGCCACCAATGCAGAATTCTGATGGAACATATAATTCCGTCCCACCTGGTCTGAGGAATTCGCTAATCCATTGGGGAATTTTTCACTTTTGCTTTCAAGCAGGAGGGCTGCCGAATTGATGGCTCCGGCGGAAAGGATTACCAGTTCTGCCGTTAGGATTTTGGTTTCGCCGTTTTGCCCGACCACGATTTCCGTAACGGTATTGCCTTCTACATTCGTATTTAATCTCAGCACTTTCGTATTGGTTATCAGTTCCACATTCGGATGCTTAAGGGCTTTTGAAAGCGAACATAAATGGGCATCGCCTTTACGTTCTCCCGCATCGGGAAATCCGTCGAAACGGTCTAAGCGGTAAGGTGCATTGGCAGCTTTATGGGGTTCGAAATTCACGCCGACCGGCAGTTCAAATGGATGCCAGCCGTAGCCGGACAGTTCGTCCACCACTTCCTGGATTCTCGGTTCGTGCGGCAGAGCGGGATACGGATACGGTTCTTCATCGAAAGGTTCGGTAGGATCCGAGCCTCGCTTTCCATGAACATAAAATAGTTTCTCTGCCTGAAGGTAATAGCCTTTCAGGTCTTCATATTGGATGGGCCACGCCGGCGAGGTCCCGCCATAATGTTCTATTTCCTTAAAATCCTCTTCGCGCAATCTAAACAGGGCCGCCCCGTAAAATTTGGTATTTCCGCCCACGTTGTAATGCATTCCCGGACGGAAAGGTTTGTTGTGCTTATCCAGCCATTCGTCGGTCGTGGTGTATCTGTTTTTCTGAAAGACTTCCACGGAATCCCAGTTCTCTTTTTCTACCGGAACGTAATCTCCGCGTTCCAGAACCAGTATTTTTTTGCCGCTGTCTGCCAGCTGATAAGCCATGGTAGCGCCGCCGGCCCCGCTTCCTATGATGATGATGTCGTACATATCTCCGTTTGTTTTATTTAAAGTTAGTGATTATAAGCCTCCTTCAGCTTAAAATAAGATTAAATTCCGATAGATTATACAAATCGGAAACCAAACAGGCAGGGAATATTTTAACCGCAAAAGAGGCAAAAGATCTTACTGAATCATTAACGGCGGTTGTAACACATGAGCCACATGAGATGGAGATGGAAGCTTTGAAAATATTTTAACGTGAACTCGGAGAAAAGATAATATTAACAGGATAAATATAGTAGAAAGGAATAGCAAGTAAATCTGCCCCAGCGGGGCATCATAATCATAGCCCCGGGTGAAACCCGGGGTTAACAAAAGCGGACGACAGCCTTAGCCCTGAAGGGGCGAAACCTTTTTATAGAAAGGAAAGGGCATGTAATACCGCAGGCTGATCCGGACAACCATCTGTCTTTAATGATTACGCCCTTGCAGGGCTTTAGTCTACCTATAAATCATTTAACCCCGGGCGATGCCCGGGGCTATTGATATCGCCCTTTCAGGGCTGAACAAGCATTTCAACGAGTTTAAAGCATTGAAATTTAGCCAAATACCATCGAATTCATGTTATTTTAGAGCACATGGGAAGGAAAATCAGAGATTTTAAGTAACCTTTTGAATATCCACATGATTTCTCCATCACATCCTATACTTAAATGAAGGGTCATCCGGTGGCTGAGCGGAGCCGAAGCCACGTTATCAGGACGGATATTTTAAGTTAAACCCGGATAGAATTGAATTTTTGTGTGAATGGACGAACGTCTATTCCTATTGATATGAGAATACTCAGACCTCATATTTTAGATATCATTAAAGTAAAAACTGCTTCAGCACAATCACTAAAGCAGTTTTTATAGAAAAAAGATTAGATCAAATGGACTACTGCAGTTCATCTACGTAAGCCAATACTATTTGATTTTTTTAATTTAGGGACCAGAGAAACTTCCAGCATCCAGCTTCCTTTTTCCAGCCTATTAATATGATGTTACTTCAAGTTAACACCAGCATAGTTTTAAAAATGCACCTGTTTAATTTCTTTTTCAATTTCTTTCGGGGTTTCGTCTTCGGATCTGATGAAAATCAGGGTGAGGACCGCTCCCAGCAGCATGCAGATGCCTCCTACCACTACATAATCAATGGCCATTTTACCAAAGACACCGCTCACGATCGGTCCTCCGAATATCCCGTTGATGATCTGGGGGATGACGATAAAGAAGTTGAAAATCCCCATGTATACGCCCATTTTTTTCTGCGGGATCACTTCGATCAGCATGGCATACGGCATCGCCAGGATACTTGCCCAGGCAAAGCCAAGTCCGATCATAGAGATCCAGAGCAGATTGGTGTCTTTGATGAAATACATCAGGATGAGCCCGGTTCCGCCAAAAGCCAGCGCCAGGGCGTGGGTCTGTTTTTTCCCGATCCATTTGGCCAACGGCGTCAGGATAAAGGCAAACGGAATTGCCCACAAATTGTACATTCCGAACAGTTTCCCGGTAAGGTCACCTGCATCGTTGAATGCTTTCGAATGGGTATCGTCCGGCGACAATCCGAAATGATGGGTCGCCAGGGCACTGGTGGTAAATACCCACATGGTGAACAAAGCAAACCAGGAGAAAAACTGCACGATTCCCAATCTTTTCATCTGAGGCGGAA
>JAKOOI010000278.1 GCA_022701475.1 Weeksellaceae bacterium | reverse complement strand
ACAGCAGCGGCGCAAAGATCAGGTTCCTGTCGGCTGAAGAAAAAAACGGGGTATTAGACGACCTGCTGCTGAGCATTGATAACGGGGGGAAAGAAAGCATCCTGATCAAACTGGACGGACAGCTTTCCATGGATGACATCAGTAAACTCGTTAACTCCAGTGAAACCAAAACCCGCTCTTCTTCCAGCAGCAGTTTTGCTTCTGAAAGCAAATCTTCCTACCTGAACGGGGAAAACAGAAACGTAGGGAATTTTTCTGCCATTCAGGTAAGCACAGGGATTATTCTGAACTTCAAGCAGGAAAGTCCTTCCAGTGTAAAGGTAATTGCTGAGGCAGACAAGCTCCAGTATATTGTCACCAAAGCTGAAAACGGTGTTCTGAAAGTGTTTGTGGATAATAAAGGACAAAAAAACCTTAAGTTCAGGAATGTTACGGTCAATGTATCTGCTCCGGCAATGAATGACATCAAAGCCTCATCAGGCGCCATATTCAACGCTATAAATGAGATCAGCGAGAAAAACCTCCGGATCGACGTGTCTTCCGGATCGGTGGTCAACGGAGACTTTACTGTAGCAGACCGTGCCGAAGTGGAGCTGAGCTCCGGAGCTGTGGTAAATTCTGCAATCGATACGAAAAACCTTCTTGTTAAAGCTTCCAGCGGTGCCGCAGCACATCTCAGCGGAAGTGCAGGTGCCGGTATGATCGACGGGAGCAGCGGCGCGGTATGCAATGCCGAAAGACTGAAATTTGATACCCTTGAAACGGAAGCTACTTCAGGTGCTATTGTTTCCGGGCATGCCATAGAGCAACTGAAAGCGAAAGCTTCATCCGGCGGGACCATCAAATATAAAGGAAATCCGAGAATCGAATCCGAGATCAGCAAAACTTCCGGAGGAGCATTAAGAGCTATTAACTAAACAATTAATTAAATAAATAAAAGACCATGAAAATAATCAGAAATGT
Organism: Weeksellaceae bacterium; assembly: GCA_022701475.1. GTDB lineage: Bacteria > Bacteroidota > Bacteroidia > Flavobacteriales > Weeksellaceae > Chryseobacterium. The sequence continues at coordinate 7,446 of JAKOOI010000278.1, read as the reverse complement.
CTGTTTTGCCCTGGGAATGATGTTCCTACTGCAGTCCTGCATCGTTTCGGAGAAACCCAATATGGCTTACTTTTCAGATTCCGGACAGGATTTTAAAGGAGCAAAATTCGTTAGCATCAATGTGCCTTTGTTTTTAGCGAAGCCTTTCATCAAGAAAGCACTGAGAGAAGACGGGGAAGCGGAAGAAGTCATCAGGCTGGTCAGGAAAGTATCCAGGATTAAGGTCATGACGGTAGAGAACGGTGATCCGGAAATGCTGAAGGATTTCGCAGGGTATCTGAGCAATAACAGGTATGAGGAATGGGCAAGCATTAAGCATGATGGCGATAATGTCAACATCCGGGTAAAACAGAAAGGAGACGCCATCAGGAATATGCTGATTACGGTTCATTCCGGGAAAGAACTGGTTTTTGTAGATGTAAAGGGAAACTTCACAGCAAATGATATTTCAAAAATGATTGCCTCGGCATCAGATAAATAAGCACATTCATTCAAATTTTATATAGTAAAAGCGAGTCGGTCCATAGTTGGAAACGGCTCGCTTTTGATTTAAAGTGTTGATTATTAAGTTTTATGTAAACTATCAAAATCGATTTTCGTATCTCGGCAAAATACCTTAATTTTGCAAGAAAGTAAAGATGTCTATTCATAACAAAATTGTAGAGACAGCCATCACTTTCGATGACGTTCTTCTAGTCCCTTCTTATTCAGAAGTTTTACCTAACCAGGTTTCCCTAAAATCACGACTTACCGACAAAATTACGCTTAATGTTCCTATCGTTTCCGCAGCCATGGATACCGTAACGGAAGCTGAGCTGGCCATTGCGCTGGCAAGGGTAGGCGGTATAGGTTTTATCCATAAAAACATGACCATCGCCGAGCAGGCAGCCCAGGTAAACCGCGTGAAACGTTCCGAAAACGGAATGATTTCCGATCCCGTAACCCTTTCTAAAGATCATACCCTGGGAGAGGCAAGAGCATTAATGGCAAAATATAAAATTTCCGGTCTTCCTGTAGTGGACCAGGAAAATGTACTGATCGGGATCATCACGAACAGGGATGTGAAATACCAGGAAAACCTTGATATGAAGGTGGAAGAGATCATGACCAGAGAAAACCTGATTACTTCCGATAAGAATACCAACCTGGAGAAAGCCAAGGAAATCCTTCTTCAAAACAGAGTGGAAAAGCTTCCGATCGTGGATGCTGAAAATAAACTGGTAGGCCTCATCACCATTAAAGATATTGATAACCAGCTCGAATACCCGAATGCCAATAAAGATCATAACGGAAGGTTGATCGTTGGAGCAGGTGTCGGAGTAGGAGAAGATACCTTGGACAGGATTGCCGCTTTGGTGGAAGCCGGAGTAGATATTATCGGTATTGATTCTGCGCACGGGCATTCCAAGGGTGTCCTGGATAAAATTTCAGAAATCAGGAAAAACTATCCGGATCTGGATATCGTAGGTGGAAATATCGTTACGGCAGAAGCCGCTAAAGACCTGATTGAAGCCGGAGCCAACGTCCTGAAAGTGGGTGTAGGCCCGGGATCCATCTGTACCACCAGAGTGGTGGCCGGTGTGGGTGTACCGCAGTTGTCAGCCATTTACAATGTATATGAATACGCCAGATCCAAAAATGTAGCCGTTATCGCAGACGGAGGAATCAAGCTTTCAGGGGATATCGTGAAAGCCATTGCCAGCGGGGCAGGAGCAGTGATGTTAGGATCATTACTGGCGGGAACCGATGAGGCACCGGGTGAGGAAATCATTTTTCAGGGAAGGAAATTCAAGACCTATCAGGGAATGGGAAGCCTTTCAGCCATGAAACGGGGCGGAAAAGAAAGATATTTCCAGAGTGAGGCTAAAAAATTCGTTCCGGAAGGAATTGAAGGAAGGGTACCGAGCAAAGGCAAGCTGGAAGACGTTATTTTCCAGTTAACCGGAGGACTGAGAGCCGGAATGGGATACTGCGGAGCCAAAGACATTGAAGCATTGCAGAAAGATACCAAAATGGTAATGATTACAGGAAGCGGCTTAAAAGAGTCCCATCCTCATGATGTCATCATTACCCAGGAAGCTCCTAATTATTCTTTGTAATAATTAAATTCCTGATATAAAACGAGGCTGCCTGAATAGGGCAGCCTCGCTTGCAATAAGACGATATGGGTCTTTATTTTTTTATAAATTTAAATTCGTGGGTATGGAAATCCCTGGTCTGAATTTTCAATAGATAGATGCCTGCTGCCAGTGAGGAAACATCTGTTTTCTGAGCAAATGTTTCAGAACGCACAAGCTGTCCGGCCATATTGTAAATCTCAAGTGTCTTTCCGTTATCCATTCCTGTAATCCTGATTGTTTCGGTTACCGGGTTGGGGAATATTTGGATTCCGGTGTTGGCAGATTTCATATCGGATACGGAAAGGGATGTGCTGTGAACGTCACCAGTCATGGTCGTATTGGACGCTGACATATTTCCTCCGCACTGTCCGGATGTGACAGCCGTATTTTCTACCCATGTTCCGAAGGTAATCGCAGGCGGATTAGGCAGATATATATTGTTGCCGGTTGAATTATAATAGATCAGATAAGGATTGGTGAATGTTCCGTTTCCTTCATCAGCAAGAAATTCCCATCGTGACAGGGAATTGTTCCACTGGATTTTGAATTCACAGGTGCCCAGTCCGCCGCACGGCTGCCCGTCAACAGGCGTGGTAATATAAATATTTTTATTGTAGGCATCCGTTCCTGTTTTATTGAATATGAAATTTTGATTATCAAACAGGTTGGTACATCCGTTAAAGGTAATGGTCTGGGCAAAAGCTGAACTTCCGAATGCCAGACATAACAGATAGAGTGTTTTCATGGCTTACGGGTGACTTGGATAAATTCCGGTTAAGGCAATAATACATTTAAGCGTAACAAATGGCGGCCTGTTTTCATGGGCCTGTCCGCCGCCGGCAGGATTGACCATGGTGGCTTTCATCTGTGTATTCGGCGTTGCATCGGAGTATTCCTTATCCAGGACTTTAGTATCTGCGGGCACAGCATTCGCCGGGGAGTTCTGGTTGCCTTCTGCAGTCACCGCATTTATGGTGTGGTTATGAGCCGGCATCTGTGTTACCTGCAGGGTTACTGATTCTGCTCCGCCTTTTTGTCCCATTGTGTAAGTAGTACCTCCTTCCGGTGCCTGTCCTTCATGTACCAAAACGCGGCCTCTCATATCAGGCAATGCAAAAGTTGTAGTCCCGTTTCCGCCATATGTTGTGCCGAGCAGTGAATAGAGTGCCTGGTTTTGTGCAATGGGTAATGTTTGTCCGTTACAGGCTGCCCACCCTTGAGGAACGAAATTGTACGGAACAAATGCAATCTGCCCTATAAACGGTTCAAATTGTGCTTTTAACAGGGATGTACTGGCACTTAGCAGTACAAGACCCGAAAATAGAATTTTTTTCATAGTAAGTAATAATAACTCCCGCAAAGGTAGAGAATAAGACACATACTATAATCATAAAATATAAAACCTTTCAACTTATCTTGAAAGGTTTTATTATTTTGAAAAACAATCGGTTATTTCTGTAGCCGGTCTTTAAAATCATCGATCCTGAAATCCGTCAGGGCATTTCCTTTTTCCACTTTTTCTTTCGCATACAGGCGGAAATCGTTTTCAGTTTTTTCCAATAAGTAGTCATACGGACCGACATGGGAAATCAGTTTTACCAGCACCGGGGAAATCTCCAGGCAGATGAAAAGTCCCATGATAAAGGTGGCAGCCAGACCGATGATGGCCGAGTTTTTTCCCAGCTCATCCAATGCCTGCAGCCGTGCCGCAAAACCGTTGAATTTATCCTCAAAAGTTTCCGTGGATTTCCGCTCCGTTTCCAGGTTGGTATAGACTTTTGAAATTTCCTTATCCAGGTATTCCAGCCGGGGAGCAGCCTGCTTTCTGTAATTTTCCAGATCCAGCCTTCTCTGTTCTTTCAGCTCCTGCTTACGCTTGGCATTCGGGCCGAATCCTTCCTTGCCGCTCGTCAGACCGGACTGTTTTCCCAGGATTTCCTTCTCGAGTTCCGCGGACGCTGAATCATATGATTTCTGGTATTGCGCGATCTTATCGGAAATCTGTTTCTTTTCAGTTTCAAAAGGTCCGCTCTGCTGAAGGATTCTTCCGCTCATCTCACCCTGAAGTTGCTTTTTATTCCGCTGAATGATCGTGTTCAGCTGTTTATTGACTTCTTTCTCGAAAATTTTAAGCTCCAGCGGCTTTGAAATGATAATTCCTAAAAAAGTAGCCAGTACCAACCTTGGAATCGACATCAGGATCTGGTTCCACCATGTCCCTGTTTTTTTGATGGAGGAAACGATATAACGGTCCAGGTTAAAGATCATCAGTCCCCACAAAACGCCGAAACCGATGGCGGTCCAGATTTCATCAAAAACGGTATACATGGCATATCCGGCAGACAGGGTAGCAAAAACCGCCGTAAAGAGCACGATTCCGCCGATTCCTGCAAACTTGTTCCATTCGCTGGGCGTTTTTCTTAAAATGTGGATGTTTCCTCCGGAGCATAGCATCAAAAACTTCTGGAAGCCATTGATGTTATGATTCGCTTGATTTATAGTTTGTTGTTTCTTTTTCATGACAGAAAATTTATACAAATGTACTACTAAAATCCATACCAATGTAAAAGATAGTATTATGTTTTACCCAGTATAATTGCCTGGTAGTGTAATGTTTTGTTAATCAATTATTTAAATTTATTAAAGAAAATATTCTTATCTTTAGGTAACAATCACTAAAATCTAAATATGAAAAATGTAATCAGCCTTTCTCTGGTATGCCTTACTTTCGTGTTAACTTCATGCAAACAGGAAAACAAAATTGATGATGATCTTAAAGAAGTGGCGGCCAATATCAACAAGACGACGCCGCAGATCCTGGCCGATGGGGTTCGCCTCGACAGTGTGTCGGCACAGCCCGGTAAAATTTTCAGGTACAACTATACTCTAACGGATGATGCGAAGGAAGGGGTAAGCCCTGAACAGATCGAAGTTTTCAAGACTTCGGCTAAAGAGGGGGCATTGCGGGTAATAAAAACGTCTCCTGATATCAAACAGTTCCGGGACAATGATGTAACGATGGTTTACACCTATTATGACAAAGACGGCAAGAAAACTGCTGATTTTAAAATTACACCTGAGGAATACAAAGCGAAGTAAGTTTTTAACTAAAAAACAGCAAAATCCCGCAGACGTATACGCTGCGGGATCTTTTATTTTAAGCGGTTGGGATTCTGCTTCAAAAAACTTTCCCAGCCCGTATAGGATTTGGTATCGGCAATCGTTCCCGAATTGAAATGATGGCAGACCGCTACTGCCAGACCGTCGGATGCATCCAGGTATTTGGTCGGGAATTCCTTTAGCTTCAGGAGGTTCTGCAGCATTCCGGCTACCTGTTCTTTGCTGGCATTTCCGTTTCCGGTAATAGCCATCTTAATTTTTTTCGGCGAATATTCAGTGATCGGGATGTTGCGGTAAAGGCTGGCAGCCATGGCGACTCCCTGCGCACGGCCCAGTTTCAGCATACTCTGTACGTTTTTACCGAAGAACGGGGCTTCCAATGCCACTTCATCCGGATGGAATTCATCGATCAGGGCCAGGGTCTTATCAAAAATATACTTCAGCTTGGTTTCGTGATTCGGGTATTTCATCAGCAGAAGCTCATGGATGGAAATCATTTCCATTACCCCTTTTTTTACCGAAATCAGACCGAATCCCATTACTGTCGTTCCGGGGTCAATTCCCAGAATAATCTTTTCTGCAATCATTGATGCAAAGATACGGCTTTCCGGATTCTCCTGATTAATATTTATTGAATATCCTGAAAGGCAATTTTCTACAAAAGTTTCAAAACTATAATGAACTAAATATATAGTTTACTTTGTTTTTTAGCTTCAATGTTGTGTTTCAAACTGAAATGAAAATAAATTTATATACATAAGAAAATTATGCATAGATTTGTAAGGTATAAAAATCCGGTATTGAAAAAGAACAGTCTTTATAAAGGCACCCTGCAAAACATCATTCTGAAGCTGCTGGCGAAAGAAGTAAAAATGTATGGCTATCAGATTACCCAGCACGCGAAAGAACTGACCAGGGGTGAACTGGAAATGACGGAAGGCGCACTGTACCCGCTTTTGCATAAACTGGAATCGGAAGGCCTGATTATTTCTGAAATCAGGAAAATAAACGGCCGGGACCGTAAATATTATCTGCTGACCGATAAAGGCAAAAGACAGCAGGCAGAGCAGGAAGCTGAAATGAGAAATTATTTGTTTAATTTAAATACAATCTTCAACAGATGATCAACAGGGAACAGGATCAGCAGATTACCGATTATCTTATTTTTCACCGTCTGCCTCTGGACATTCTTTTGGAAGTAAAAGATCACATGGCAATACAGATTACCGACATTCAGATCAGTAAAAACGTAGATTTTGACGAGGCTTTTCTTGAGACCAAAAAACGCTGGGCAGATGAGTTCAAAATGGCGAGTTACTCTGTTTTCTACGGGGAACAGATCCCGGTACTCGTTAAAAACATTGTGAAGGCCGGAAACAACAGTATGATGGGTAAAGCTTTATTGTTCGGGCTGGTCTCTTTTGCTGTAAATTTCATACTGCTTTACCTGTCGGCCGATGAGGCGGTATACAGCATGACTTTCCGGATATACAATTCTCTTGTTGCTGTAAGCCCGCTGATGATGTGGATCTTTTATTCAGATATCAGAAACTATATAAAACGGGATTTTAAATATAAGGGAAAGGTCTTTTACAGCATGTACCAGCAGAATTTAGGAATTTATATGGGCTCTGTAAGTGTTATTTTTCAATTGATTAACGGTAACTTTTATCATGCCTTCCGCTTTTTGAGAATGAATGAACCTGTAAGTGAATTTTCTGTGCTGATTGATTTCACATTTCCCTTTATTTTACATTTCCTTATTATTTTTGTCCTGATGAATTTTTTCAGACACAGAAAAGCCGTTAACGGAATGAAGGATTTTCTGAATTCTTCCGCAGGATAAATAAGCCGGTGTCTTCAGCTGGCTGGCTTGGGAATTATATTAAATGTATAGGATGCCGGCAATATAAGGCACCCGGATCCGTCACGATCCTTTGTTATGACAATTCATGAAAATGTTTTTGGCTGTGCATACCAAAAGTGCTTATTGTTATCACGCCATCAGATCACAGAACCAGAACACATAATCTTCATTTCCGACATTGTCCCCGGATTTCGGTTTCGGGTAGGTTTTCTTTACCGTTTCACCAATTTCAAAATCAACCGGATTCTTAAAGATGGGACCGTCAAAAGTAAACGTGTGGAACTCCCCGTTTTCTCCGCAGGGATCAATATTTTCCGGTAAATCCCGGATGAAATCCCG
>JAKOOI010000255.1 GCA_022701475.1 Weeksellaceae bacterium | reverse complement strand
ACGCTTTATTCTATACATATACAGGCAGCCTATGGATTGTGAAACCATGGATGCCTGCTCTCCGGAGAAGGTTCCCGTTCCGGACTTTTTACTACACCATTTCTATCATCTGCCTATTGCCTGAACGCATTCCGCTTTGACAGAATTACAGGGTTCCGGCCGGAACCTTCCGGAACTTATGGTTCCCATGTGGTTTCAGAAAGCCTCCCGGAGAGAAACAGCTTAGCTGGCATCCTCTCTTTATCCTGTTTCCAGGAAGCATCCAGGAGGATTATGATTACCACAGTCGGCCGTATCCCTGTGTTCTCTGGCAGAATTTACTGCGTATCCTGCGAAGGAAAACCCGAAATATGCCTGTTTATCAACCTGCCCTTTTGGATTTCTACCATTGCTTATGCAATCTGTCTTTTTGCCAGCTGGGCAAACAGGCCGTTCATTTCCATCAGTTCATCATAGGTTCCTGTTTCTACGATAGTTCCCTTATCCATAACATAGATACGGTCTGCATTTTTTATTGTACTTAATCTGTGAGCAATAATGATCCGGGTAGCCTGGAGTTTGTCCAGGCTTTCCGAGACGATGTTCTGGGTTCTGTTATCCAGGGCGCTGGTGGCTTCGTCCATGAACAGCAGCCTCGGTTTGTGAACGATGGCCCTTGCAATCATGAGCCTTTGCTTCTGTCCTCCTGAGAACGTTCCGGCCCCTTCACTTACCACGGTATGCATTTCCATAGGCATCTGCCTGATATCCTGCTCCATTCCTGCCATCCGGGCCGCCTCCCATGCATCATCCAGCGTCAGTTCAGAATTGCCTACGATGTTCTGATAAATACTTCCTGACATCAGTGATCCGTTCTGCAACACCACCCCTATCTGTCTCCGGACCAATTCTTTATTCATTGATTCAAAGGAATCGCTGTCAAAATAAATTGAACCCAGTTCGGGATATTCAAACCCCAGCAACAGCCTCATAATGGTGGATTTCCCTGATCCGGAAGCGCCTACAAATGCAACCATTTCCCCTGATTTGATTTTAAATGTTACATCATTAAGTACCAATGGCTGATCTTTGTGATACCTGAAAGAAACGGAATTCATCTCAATATCCCCTGCAAGTTCTCCGGGATCCACACTCTGTTCCACAGATTCCGTTTCTTCTTCCAGGATCGGTTTTACCCTTTCATACAGGGTAATGACATTGAGTGAAGTGATGATGGCCATGCTCAGCCTCAGGCTGTCATTCAGAAACTGGTTGAATGCAATAATGAAAGCCATAAATGCACCTACCGTAAGCATCACGGTCCTGACATCCGAATTAAGGACAGTATAATACAGGAATGCAAAGAAGAAGATGCTTGTGACGAGAGGGTAAGAGGCATTGAAAGTTTCCACGAAATTCTGGTAGCTTCCCGAAGCAAATCCCAGTTTTTTAAGCCTGGAAAACTTATCTGCCCAGAGGGTAAACACCCGCCGTTCCCCGCCGGTTATCCGTATTTTGGAAATCCCGGAAAGGAATTCAAACAGAAACCCCTGAATTTCACCCTGGTGTTTGGATACTTCACGGTCATATTTCAGCTTTAAGAGCCCGATGACTACCATAAAAAGCATGGCAATCAGTGCTAACCCGATCCCGATCCAGGCCAGTTCAGAATTGTAATAAAACAGCAATATGAGATTTACGGAAGAAAAAGCTCCGCTCAGCACCGCCGTCATCAGTGTATTGGAAACGATCTGGCGTATCATATTTATACTCAACACCCTGTTCGTGAGATCCCCGGCACTGAATTTTTTGTAGAACGTAACCGGTAAGCGTAACATATGATCCATTACACCTGCCTGCAGGCTGATGCTGGACTTTGCCTCTACCCTTTGCTGCAAAACGCCTTTCACGAGCTGCAGGCCTGCCGTGATAACGCCGATCATAACCATGATGATAAAAATCTCTTTATGAAGGGAACGGTCTGCTGCAGGAATAACATCATCATACATTATGCCTGACAGTACAGGAACCAGCAATCCTATGAGGCTGCCCGCCAAAGCTGCTGCCATCAGTATCTTAGCATCTTTTTTCACCCCTTTTAAAGCGAAACCCGCCACTTTTTTTACGGAAGTCATTTTCCCGTCGAATCCTGAAAAGAACATGTATCCGATAGGTTCCAGTGTTTCAGCGATTTCATTATTAACGGTGGTTTCCTTGCCCGTAGAAAGATCTTTCAGGATATACTTTGCAGAAGTCGACTGTAATAAAGCAACCGGCGTTTTATCGTTTTTTGCAAAGGCCAGCAGATGTCCGTTTTCCTCCTTCCACCAGGTTCCTCTCAGGATGATTTTCCGGATCCGTATCTTTGAGCTTTTTGCGATGGCATACAACTGATTTGTAATGCTGTTTTCATAAGATTCAATATGTCTGGGTTCATCTATCCTGAATCCTGACTGCTCCCCGATCAAACGGCAGGTGGAAAAGAGTATATTCTTTTTATCCGGTGTCCACGGTATTCCCGGCCCCTTTCTATCATCGTTACCGGCTACCAGGGATCTGATTTTCTGTAATGTGCTCTGTATGTTTTGTTCTTCTGCTATCCTCTTTTCCTGAAAATGCCTGATCTCTTCCGATTTCCGGGTATCTATGGCAACCGCAAGCCTCCGGTGAAAATATTCTTCAAGTTTTGCCAGTGACAGCAGAAAATAGATATCGTCCTGAAGCACTTCCCTTGTACTGATGACCTTCAGTTCGGTATCATCACTTAATGACTTTATCCATAATTTGTTAGACACAGGCACAAGGAAACCGGGCAGCTTATCCTGGCTGATATCCGTGCTTTCCGCATATACTGATGCTTCTCCTTTCAGAATATGTACCCAGCTGATTCCGCCGGAAGGAAAAGCAAGACTGTCTTTTTCCAGCGATACCACTCTGTAATGATCCAGCGCTTTATATACTCTGGGGCTGTTAGCAGTACAAAGTACGGCAGCCGTACTGGAGATCCATTGACTGATCATATTCTTCAGGAAGAAATGATCCATATCCAGGAGGCTGTCCTTATTAACCGGTAACAGCTTTGCGTTATTTGAAAAAGCGATAAGCCTGATATTGCTTCCGGTATTGTTTTCCGTGAGAAAGCTGAATACAATTTCCCCTTTCCGTACCGTATAGAGGTGTTTCAGCGGAACCAGGTAGCTGCCATCGTCGCCGATTTGGGTAAAAAACAGGTTAACTTCTCCGGAAAGCACCATCCATAGCCTGCCGGTCTCATTCAGGATAAAAGGATTTTCAACATTGATGCATATCTTTTCTCGTACAGGCATAGGATTCTGATTTATTTTGTTTCAATTAATCTGGAGTAGGCTCCGTTCTTTTGTATTAATTCGTGGTGGGTTCCTCTTTCTATTATTTTTCCGTATTCCATGACGATAATTTCGTCACAATCGATAATAGTACTGAGTCTGTGGGCTACGATCAGGCAGGTGCAGCCTCTTTTCCTGATGTTATCCATCACTGTCTTTTCTGCATTGGGATCCAGTGCGCTGGTGGCTTCATCCATGACCAGTATGGAAGGATCGGTGGCGAGGGCCCTTGCAATTTCAAGGCGCTGCCGCTGTCCGCCGCTAAAATTGGAGCCTCCTTCCGAAACAGCGCTCTCATAAGCATCATTCCGGGCGGCAATCACATCATGGATTGCAGCATCTCTGGCAGACTGGATGATGCTTTTTTCAGAAATTGCAGCATCCCAGAAAGAAATATTTTCCCTTACCGTCCCGTTGAATATAAGGACATCCTGGTCAATGACTGCCAATGATTCCGTAATCACATTCCTTGGAATCTCTTCTCTGTCTGTTCCATCCAGCAAAACTTCGCCTTTCCATGGTTGGTACAGTCCCGAAGCAATCTTGGCAACCGTTGATTTTCCGCTTCCGGAACCCCCTACCAAAGCCACCCTGCTGCCGGGCCTTAGTTTTAAACTGAAACCTTCAATAAGGGCCGGCATTGTTGTATTGTACCCAAAGGTAACATTACGCATTTCAAAATACCCTACCAGCTTGTTATTGACTTCTTCTTCAGCTGCAGATTGACCTTTTTTGTCTTTAAACTGATCGTCTACTTCATAATTGACAACGTCATCTATCCTGTTCATATCGCTTTCCGTTTCGTGAAGTAAACTTCCTACCGAAATCAGCTGATTAACCGGGGATATGAAATTACTCATAAGATAGGTGAAGGCAACCAGGGCACCGAGGGTCATTTCTCCGTCCATGATTCTCAGTGCTCCGACCCCTAAAATAATCGTAGTGGTAAGGGAAGTGATCAATGGGGGGATTGCATTGAGCCTGATCGTGAGCCAGCCCAATTCCTGCTGGGCATTCGTTACTTTTGCAAGATAGCCGATCCAATTGGTGAAAAAATCATTTTCCCTGCCTGAAGCTTTCAGGGTCTCTATCATACTGATCCCGGATGTGGTGGTTCCCAGCAGCTTGCCGTTTTCATTGCTTAGCCTCCGGTTACCGTCTTTTCTTTTTCTGGCAACATATTGTAATGCTATGATATTAATTCCTGCCATCAGTATGCATATCAGGGTAAGATGGACATCATAGGAAAACATAAGGAATGCATAAAAGACCACCACAATAATATTGAGCGCGGCATTGGCAAGATCTCCGCTCAGGAGCTTGGCAACTTTATCGTTCAATGACACCCGGTTTCCTATTTCCCCGCTGTAACGCTGAGTGAAAAAGGAGATCGGTAAATGAAATACATGCCACAGGAATTTGCTGGATGCCGCCAAGGCCAGTTTTGTTTCTAATTTCAGGAGATAATACTGCTGAAGATATACCAGCGCGGCATTGATCAGCAGAACGCCTGTCATGACCAGCAATAACGGCATTACAAATCCGTCATACCCGTTGATCAGGTATTTATCAATAAATATTTTAATGAAAGAAGGAATTACCAACCCCGGAATAACAAGAAAAAGGCTGGCTATTATAAGATAGGCAACACTCAGCCTGGAATGGGATATCCTGGAAGCCAGTGAAGACATCAGGCCTCTTTTTTCATTTCCTCTGACAAAATCCTTACCACAGCTGAAAGTGAGGACCACCCCTGTATAAGCATCGTCAAATTCTTCATGGGTAACCTGGTACCGTCCCTGTGCTGGATCGCTCAGGTAAACTTTATTTTTTGTAAACCCTTCCAAAACCAGAAAATGGTTGAAATTCCAGAACAGGATGGCAGGGGTTTGCAGCTGCATTAAATTTTCCAGGGATTTTGCATATCCTTTTGCCTCAAGGCCATATTCCTTTGCCGCCTTTATGATATTGGTAGCCTTCAGGCCGTCTCTGGAAACACCACAGGCAATTCTTAATTTTTCAAGGGGAACGAATTTGCCGAAATATCCCAAAATAATACTTAATGCCGCAGCGCCGCATTCAACCCCTTCCATCTGAAGAACGGTGGGAACCTTTACGGGTCTTGCCTGTTTTGCTATGAGCAGTTTTTTTTTCTTATCCATCTTCCGGATTATTGTTAATAGAGATCAAAGAATTTTTTAAATGCAGGAACTACAATGGTTGCGGGAGGCTCCTGATCGATGGTAATTTTACCGTTACAGGAAGTCCCTTCCCTGATGTAAACGTTCGGCCCTTTCGCGGAGGTCCATTTATAGCCGCTGAATGACGCGGGATCTTTTGTAAATTCAACATGAACCTCAAACAAAGGCCCTGAAGCCAGTAATCCTTTGGCCAGCTGATCATTTTTCACGGAGGTCATCATTCCTCTTTCCGTAATGGGAAAATCTGAAACATAAGTAACCTTTGCTTCCATGAATCCGAATTCCTGCGGCTGGACAGTAGATGGTACCACAAAGGCTTCCATTCCTTTCCTGATTTTTTTCCCATCCTGGGAAGGGATGTAAAGTACGCCTTTCAGTACGGCGAGGCTGCTTCCCCCGTTATTTTTCAATTTGAACAGCGGTGTGCCTGCTGCTACCACGCCGCCCGCGTCAGTAAGCACTTCTACAACTTCTCCACCGTATGGGCTTTTAATCCTGTTCTGGGTCTCATACCGCTCTGATAAGAACTGGAGATTTCTTTCTGCCTCTGCAATACGCTGGTTCTGCAAGGTTATTTTCTGCTGGAGATCGAAACCCAGATTATGTTTCTGGTTGGATGTTTCCGCCATCTGTGCCTTTAACCTTTCAATTGTATTTTTTGAAGCGTCTATCTCCTGCTTTGTTCCGGCCACCTGGGATTTTATAATAAGTCCTTTGGTCAGCAGGTTATTTTCTGATTCCAGCTGGTTATAGAGGAATACCAGTTTTTTCTTCTCTGCCTCTATTTCCCCCTGGATGCTTACCCGGTTCTGGCTGATCAGCTGGCCTTCAAGATGGCTTCCCTGGTTTCCATAAGCCATCAACTTTCCCATTTCGAACTTTCTTTCGGATAAGACGGCCTTTGCATCCTCGATCTGCTGATAGAGTTCAGGCTGCTGAACGGTGGCAATCACATCTCCTTTTTTCACATGGTCACCGATAGAGACATGCAGGCTGACAAGCTGCCCCTGGGAGGTAGCCACTACTTCGTGCAGTTCCCCGCCCAGCACAACCCCTATGGCATTCAGCTTGGTTTTTACTGTTCCTGCTACGGCCCAGCAGATCCCGGTTCCCAATGCAATGAAAACGGTAAGAAGCGCGATCCATGCTTTAGGCCCTGTTACCTTTATTAACTGATCCAACTTTTCCGGGGTAGACAGTTTTTCTAATGCTGACTTTCTGAAAAAACTTGCTGACATAATTTGTTGTATTTAATAATTTGTTGTATCGGGGATGGTATAAAACACTTCTCTGGTTAAAATAAAGCCGTTGTTCTCCTGGGAGATCAGGGTTCCTGTTTCATGCCTCAGATTAATAATTGCATTGGCAAACTGCTGATAAGCCTGTAAATATTCAAGTTCTGCAGCAGTAAGCCTTTCCTGAAATAAGATCACGTTCAGTATGGTGGTAAGCCCTGCCTGCAGCTTTACCTGCTCGCTGTTGAATGCATCCCTGTAGGAATCCAGCGCTTCCTTCGCTTTCTGCAGAATGACCACACTATTATCCAGCCTATTGATGATATTGCTGATATTGAGTTCTATGGTCCGCTGTAGGTTGTCATTGGCTACTTTACGGTCATTCAGGGCCACTGTACTTTTTATGAAATTTCCTTTGGCTAAATTGTTGTTAGCCGGGAAAGTAAAAGTCAGTTTGGCACCGGCTCCCAGATTCCTTCCGTTGTTATTGGTAAAGGATGAAAAAGCCTTATCAATACCATTTCCTGCGATAGCGCTTCCGTAGAAGACAAAGCCTGTGAGATCCAGCTGTGGTTTCATGTTATTTTCTGCAAGCTGATACTGTATTTCCAATGCTTCGGAAATCCGTTCAGCAGCCCTGAGGTCGCTCCTTCTTTCTATAGCCGTTTTTATCAGTGCATTTCTGTTGAGATCTGTTCTGTAACGGGATTCTGCAATACCGGGAAAATCGTTTGCCGGGAAATCCAGTCTCAGGCTCTCTTCATTACTCAATCCGATTACTTTTCCCAGATTAATCCTTGCTTCGTACAGATTCTGTTCTGCCACAGCAGTAAGCTTTTCCTGGTTGGCGAGGTCTGCATTCACCTGAGCAAAGTCTCCTGCAGGCTTTTTATCCGCCTTTATCAGTTCTCTGGTTACTTCAGAAACATTGCGTACCCTGCTTTCATTTTCCTTATAAATAGCCAGGCTTTTATAGGCCAGACAATAGTTCCAGTATGCCTGAGCAATCTGCAGGATGGTATAGGAGTTGGTAAATTCATTATTATTCCGGGCATTCTCTACATAAAGCCGCGAAGCTCTTTCGGAGCTGGTGGTAATTTCCCTGCCTCTGCCCCTGAGAAGAGGCTGCGTCAGAGAAGCATTTACGCTTCCCAGGTGATTTCCCCAAAAGGCGCCTACATATCTGTTAAAGCTGTTAAACGGAAAGTTGTTATTATTAAAACCGTATTTCAGACTTACCTCTGCTATCTGCCCGGACCGGAGCCTTTTCTGCAGGCCGCCTGAGAAGTCCAGGATATTGTCTTTCAGAATCCTGTCTATGTATTGGTTTCTGGGATCTTCATCAAACAGGGTATAGTCACTATGCGTGACAGCCAATTCGGAGAACAGGTTCACATCAAATATACTTCTCTGAATCTGCAGATCCCCTTCCGCATCTTTGATCAGATAGTTACTTCTGATCAGGACAGGGCTTTTCCCAAATGCGATATTCGAAATTTCCACCAGGTCACAACGTATTCCTGATTGCCCGTAAACAGCTGTAAGGCTGCCGCTTATAAGTATGACGCAGATAAACCTGTATAATCTCATTCTTTTTATGATCTGAATTTAAACTTCCGAAAACCGGTGCAATATTTGTCCGAAGCGGGAACCGGCCTGTGCAATTCCGTCCATGACGTGGGTATCAATCATATCTTCCTCCTCAGGGTTTCCATATCCCAACTGATCGGTTGTTTTCCTTAACCGGTTTGACAGGAACAGAGCCAGGGCATAATAAAAATTTGATCTGAACTCCGGGTTGGCGGCCATTCTCTTGCTGATGGTATCCCGTGAAATATGATATACAACCGAGGGTTTGGTTACAACCACGGAAACTGACGGAGGCCTGGATTCCAAAAAGGACATTTCCCCTACAATCTCTCCGGATTCCAGGCGGGCAATGCTTTCTGTACAGCTGTTGTCCCCGTATACGGATAACTGGCCGGACAGGACGATAAATAAACTATCAACAGCCTCTCCTTTGCAGATCAGTTTATAGTCTACCGGCAGGTCTAATTTGCTTCCGTTATGGATCATCCATTCCACATCTCTGTCATTCAATTGGCCCAAGAAAAAAAGTACTCTTTTCATGATTCTATTCTTTTAAGGTTATGCTAAAATATCTTGTTTTATAATGATGATTGTGCCAAAAAAACCGCTATTCCTGACGTTCATCCGGTTCTTTGATCTGCTGCAGGGAATTATACAGGGTTTTAAAATCGGTCATTCCCTGGTCTGCTTTTTCGTTTTCAGAAACTTTCCCGGATGGGCGGGCGGTCTTCAGGTTCCGGATTCCCGGCTTTACGGGAATGTTGATGTACAGACAGTCCGGGTCTGACTGGTCTGTTATGATTATCCTCTTGCCGGCAGGAAGTTTTCTTCCGAAAAATGCTTCCAGTGTCCGGCCGGGATCTTCAAGCAGGGCTCTTTTAAAGTCTTCATCTTTCCAGGCGCGGGAAATGATCCTGAAAAAAACTTCCTGTCCTTTTTTCTGTTCTTCTGTTAAGTTCATATGTTGTAGTAGGTCTCTAGTATTTCAGGGAACTGATCAGTTCTTTTGGGGTAATATTATACTGATCTGCGAACAGCCTTGAAAAGTAATGCACATCATTATATCCCACGGCATAAGCGATCTGGGAAATGGATCTCTGCACATAATTGTCTATCATTTCTTTTGCCTTATGCAGTCTCAGTACCCGGACATATTTATTAGGGGTAAGATAGACCAGAGCGGCTATTTTCCGGTGCAGCTGTCTTTCGCTTACCGCCATTTTATACGAAAGCTCATACAGGCTCAGTTCATTCTGGATAAAGGAACTGTAAATCTCCTTCTCCAGGTTGATGAGCCAGTCCTGATCTATTTTTGTAATCTTGCCGGGAACAATCTTTTCAGAGCACAGATCCCGTACATTTTCATTGGCATCATAGATATCAAAAATTTCAGGACGGCTCCTGAAAGTTAAATTCAGTGTTTTCGCCTGTGTTTTAAGCATGATTTCTTCTATAATGTCACTTATTTCCTTACTGCAGGAAAAGATGATCTCATCCTTCTTTTCTTTATGGTGGTATGCGGTGCTTTTGCTTACCGTAATAATATGCTCCAGGGGATTCTTGATATTCTGGATGATCTGTTCCAGAATATCCGGAGAATTCCAGTCTAAACTTCTTGCTATACTCATCTTGCTATCTGATTGATTTGTTTTTTTTTGTGGAAAATGTATTTACATGACCAGATACCTGTTGGCATCATAAAAGCCCTTTAACCCTTCATAGTTCATTGATACCGGAATCGTTTCAGAACCCATATACTGGATAGGTTTGCCTATGATATCCGTTTTGATCCCCATAAGATTCATTACCCGCAGGAGCTTGCTGTCACATTCCGCGAAGGCTACGCTATTTTCAGACTTACAGATGGGCGCAATGGCGCAGATCATCAGTTTTCTAAACAGCGTACGGTCCTGATTATTCTTATTCGTTGCAAACCTGCCGATATGCCATATGGAGGATACCCTTTGCGTATAGGTAACATCCAGAGGATTGATATTAAATAACTTCTGTATCGGAAGTGTTGCCTTATAATCCCATTTCAGCACCCGTATGGAACCCTGGATACTTCCTAAAGGATCTTTTACAACGAAAATTTCTGAGTTTTTAAAATAGCCCGATTCTTCAGTGCATATTTCTTTTATATCGTTCTGAAGTTGTACGGACGTAACCGTCTCCTCACAGTGATGACTGAAATTTTCCTCTACAACAAATTTCGCGAGCTCGG
>JAKOOI010000251.1 GCA_022701475.1 Weeksellaceae bacterium | reverse complement strand
AAATTTTGGTCGGCCTATCTGAATAAGACATCCATTACCGTTCCAACAAATTCAAACCTCCCGGAGACAGAAGGCTTTGTCATCAGCAATATTCCCGCTTATGCTCTTTCTTTGTCCCTTCGTGCATTTAATCCCGAAAGCATACAAGAAACTGAAGTTCATGGTGATCACTTTTGTAAAAATAAAAAATCTTCTGTAAACAGAAGATTTTATAATCATTAATTTTCCAGCTTATGCACTTTCTTCGTTCCCTCGTACATTTCGTACTGCAGAAAACGGGTTTCCAGCTTTCCGTTGAACAGCTTGATTTTCCTGGACGGGCGGAGGCCAATCTTTTTCAGCGCATCCAGATCGGAGGAAATGAGCCATGCAAGGGTATTCGGATAGTGGGTCTTGAAGGTATCGCCGATTTTCTTGTAGAAATCGTCGTCGTTGATGGAGATCCTTTCGTCATACGGCGGATTGAAGACCATCAGCAGCGGGAACAGCTCTTTCTTGGAATCGAAAAAGTTCTGTTTCTTCACTTCGATCACGTCCTCCATTTCTGCGGCTTCAATATTCATCCTGGCAGCATTCAGCATCCGTGCATCAATGTCATAGCCTACGATTTTCCCTGTAAATTCCCTGACCCGGTTGATCCGGAACTCTTTTATTTTGGAAAACAGGTCGGCATCGTAGTTTTTCCAGTTCTGGAAGGCGAACCTCTTCCTGAAAATCTGCGCCGGCAGGTCCATGGCGATCATGGCCGCTTCGATCAGCAGGGTACCGGAACCGCACATCGGATCCAGGAAGTTCCCCTTTCCGTCCCAGCCTGCCAGCTGAAGCATCCCGCTGGCCAGTACTTCATTGATGGGAGCTTCTCCCTGCTCCTTCCGGTAGCCTCTTTTAAACAGGGCATCCCCGGAGGAATCCATTGAAATGGTAACCAGTTCCCGGTCGATATGCAGGTGGAACTTGATGTCCGGGTATTTTGTCTCCACGTTCGGGCGCCTTTTGAACTTATCTTGGAAATAATCCACAATGGCATCCTTCATCTTCAGGGTAACGAATTGCGAATGCTTAAAGGTTTCCGAGTTTACTGTGGCATCAATGGCAAAAGACTGGTCCACATCCATAAAATCTTCCCAGTTGAACTTAAAAAGCCGGTCATAAAACTGGTGCTGGTTGAAGGCTTTGAATTCGTACACCGGAACCAAAACTTTTAAAGCCGTTCTTGCCGAATAATTGATCTTGTACAAAAATCCGAGGTCACCTTCACAGTTGACGGCACGGTTTTTCACTTCTACTTTCCTTCCGCCCAGTTTTTTGATTTCTTCCGCTAAAATCGGCTCCAGCCCGAAGAATGTTTTTATCTGAATCTGTATATTTTCTGTTTCCATAAATGAGTATTAAAGATATAAATAGGTATGAATTAAAAGATTAGGCATTCAGTGGTACAGATTATCGAATATTTCAATCTTCCAATATCGAATACTTTTCCTCTTTACCGCACAAATTTAGTTATTTTTGCATTATGGAATGGTTTGAATCTTGGTTTGATACCCCTTATTATCATTTATTATACAGCAACAGAGACTACACGGAAGCAGAAAGCTTCATCACAAAACTTACCGCCGACCTTGAGCTTCCGCCAAATGCTTCGATCATTGATCTTGCCTGCGGAAAAGGAAGGCATTCGGTTTTTCTGAACAAACTCGGTTATGAGGTGCTGGGGCTGGACCTTTCCAGGAAAAGCATTGAATACGATAAACAGTTTGAAAATCCTGCACTGGTTTTTGATGTTCACGACATGCGGAACCCGATTGATGCCGGTCCCATGGATGCCGTTTTCAATCTCTTTACCAGCTTTGGTTATTTCGATAACGAAAACGATGACAAAAAGGTATTCCAATCCGTTTATAACGTACTGAAGCCCGGAGGTTTTTTCGTGCTGGATTACCTGAATGAAGAATATGTGAGACAGACACTGGTACCTGAATCGGTGGTCACCCGGAAGAATATCGAGTTTAACATTTCCAAGAAAATTGAGGGCCGGCATATCGTGAAGGATATCCGCTTTGAAGCAGATGGAAAATCCCATCATTTTTTTGAAAAAGTAAAGCTCCATACCCGTGAAGCCATCAATTCCTATGCTTCGGAATGCGGTTTTGAGAGGATAAAAATATGGGGGGATTATCAGCTGAATCCGTTTAATAAAGAAATTTCTCCCCGTTGTATTAATCTGTTTAAGAAAAACGTATGATCACGGTATTTTTACTGATTTTAAGTGTTATTGCCGGAGTATTTCTGGGGAAACATTTCGGTAAGAAAGAAAAGCTGGCAAAAAACCTGCTGGTTTTAAGCGCCGGATTCCTGATTACCATTTGTCTGAACGAGGTATTCCCGCAGGTTTACACTTCCAGCGCGGGCAGCAGTTTAGGGATTTTTGTGATTGCCGGCGTTCTGCTTCAGATGATCCTGGAAGCACTGACCAAAGGTTTCGAACATGGGCATTTTCACCATCACAGTGAACGCAACATCCTGCCGGCAGCCCTGATGGTAGGTCTTTTTATTCATGCTTTCATCGAAGGGATTCCTCTGGCTAATGAAACCCATGAAATTTCTCCTTATCTGCTGGGTATCGTGTTCCACAATCTCCCGATTTCATTCATCCTCGGAGCATTTCTCTTCAACAGGAACGGAGAGCCGAAATCCGCCCCGTCTTATCCTTCCCTGCTGATCATTGCCTTGTTCGCATTGGCGTCTCCGGCAGGAATGCTGTTGGGAAATTATTTCAATCCGGATCTTCAGCCTTATTTTTTAGCCGTCGTGGGTGGTATCTTTCTTCATATCTCTTCCGTCATTATTTTTGAAAGCAATAAAAACCATAATATCGACTGGATAAAAATAGGCCTTGTTGTACTCGGTGTTTCCCTGGCTTTGATCATGCATTTGTTTCATAGTCATCCCCATACGGGGCATGCTCATTGACTGAATCCAAGCCTGAAACAGGAAAATAGTATGAAGTCTGGAAAGAAGGTAGATACAGGGTTAATTGCAAAATTTTAATTGCGGGCAGGATAATCTGTCATCTGAATACAGTATATTCATTTAAAATCTATTTACGGTATTATCTTATTCATTCAAAGACAGACTAACGACCCATCTGCATTAATTATAGTACATACAAAAAAGCTCCGGACCTGATGAGGTCCGGAGCTTTTTATTTTCTCAATTGCCTTTGCCTGTCGGAAAAATCAGAATTTCCAGCCGAAAGTAACGAAGAAATTATTTCTGATGTTTTTTACATCGGATACAGCATAGGCCTCACTTGCAATCAGGCGGTCACGGGAATAGTATCCGTCTTCAAAATCGGCATCTACAAGACCTCTTAAGAAAGGATTGCTGTATTTCGAGGTTACATTCTGATAAGTAGCATCAATATAGAAAGATCCGAAATCATACCCGATCCCCAATGAGGCAGCGTTTCTGTTCCCCAGGATCAGATTGTTGTATGATTGTGCTCCCATATCTCCGTTGTTATCATACCGGTCAACATTCAGCGCATCAAAAGGATTGGAAACATAGGAATATCCTCCTCTCAGCCTGAACTGCTTGATTCTGTATTCCGCTCCGACTCTTACTTCTGAAAGGTTTTTAGAATTGTCCTTGAAAAAATTATTCATGTCAGCTTCTGCAGGGCCATATACTTTATAATCGGCCTTTGTAAGTCCAAGGGTATAATCTACGTTCATGGAAAAACTTTTATTGGCAATGAAGGCTGCACTTACCGTAGCTTTCAGCGGTGAGGTCAGCTTCCTGCTCTCTGCTCCGTAATCATCTCCGCTGTATGCGTCATTATAAAAAGCATAAGTCCTGTCGATATTCCAGAAAGTAGGGGTTTCCAGGGACGCTCCGATCCTGAAATTCTGGTTCAGTTTCCCGATGACACCGATGGTAGCGGAAAAACCGTTCCCTCTTTCAGAAAATGGCGTATTCTGTTTACTGAATGATTCTGAATTGCCTGAAGTCACATCAGTGAAACTGGCCGTGTCCGACTGATCGATGGAAGCATTCATAAAATTAAGACCTGCTCCCAGGTACAAATTGTTATTATAATTGGCTCCTACCCCAAAACTTGTTTTTGACAGGTATCCGTAACGGTCGTACGCATGTTTTCCGAAGGAAGAACTTCCGCCTGCGGCCGGAAAATCATATACCAGGTTATTGTTTCCGGGAGTTTCTACATAGTTTTCAATAGACTGATTGGAATAGTTAACCCCGATATTGATGAATTTCCATGCGCTTTCCGTCATCAGCTGGAACGTCATCATGGCTCCTATATTTCCCAGGTCTCCTTTGTTCACCGTGTAAGCACGGGAAGCTCCGGCATAAGAGGAAGTATTTTTATTGCCTGTAACGGATAATGTTCCCGATATTTCTCCGGAAATGGCTACCCCAAGTCCTGCAGGGTTGGTTAATAAAGAGTTGGAGTCTCCGCCTAATGCTCCGTTGGAACCTGCCATGGCATTAAACCTGGCAGATCCTGTATTGGGAGAAGCTGAATATACGTCTACCGTATTTCTGATCACAGAAATATCCTGAGCCTGCGCAAAAAATGCAGCAGAGATACTCATGAGTGCTAAAGATTTTTTTAACATTATTTTTTAAATAGTTATTGATTTTTAAATTACCTTCCGCCACGGAAACCGCCACCGCCGCCGCCGGAGCGCATTCCGCCGCCACCGCCGCCGAAGCCGCCACCTCCTGATCTGAAGCCGCCGCCGGAGCTATTGAAACCACCGCCATTGTTTCTGAAGCCGCCGCTGTTATTTCGGAAGCCGCTGTCATTCGTTCTCGGTTGTGACTGTTGCTGGTAATTATAATTAGGCTGCGTATTGCGGAATCCGCCCTGTGACCTGAAACCACCGTTGATGCTTCCCTGTCTCATGCCGCCGTTACTTCCTCTGAAACCGCCGTTGGTTCCTCTGAATCCACCGTT
>JAKOOI010000245.1 GCA_022701475.1 Weeksellaceae bacterium | reverse complement strand
AAGTATATTGGCAAGCTGTTAACCCGTTAAATACACATACAATGAGCATCCTTCAGATGATTTTCGCTGTTTCCATGGCTGCCTGGTTCCTGAGCGAATTCCTGTACAAAAACATCCTGAAATCCGGAGAAGCCGATACAAAAGGAAAAGACCGGTCCACGCTGAATTTTCTGTGGATTGCCATTCCGTTTTCCATCATCAGTGCGGTCATTGTATCGGATTATACCAAAGTGCCCATTGCCGGCGGAAACCGGATCCTGTACCTGGGCGAAGCTTTTATCCTCACCGGAATCGTGGTCAGGTTCATCATCATCAGATCATTGGGCAGGTATTTTACGGTAGACGTCACCATCCGGAAAGACCACGTCTTGAAAAAAGAAGGGTTTTATCGCTATTTGAGGCATCCGTCGTATTCATTTTCCCTGCTGACTTCATTAGGGCTTGGCTTATACTTAAACAACTGGCTGTCTTTGGTATTGGCCTTTCTTCCGCCTTTTATTGCTTTCAGCTACAGGATTGCCATTGAAGAAAAAACACTGATCGAACAGTTCGGGGAAGAATACCTGGAGTACAGAAAAAAGACAAAGAAGCTGATTCCTTTCGTGTACTGATATAAAGATAAAGATCTTATTTTGCAATCCGCAGGTTTCTCATCATTTCCGGAGATATTCCTCCAGTTTAGCCATTATTTCCTCTTTTTCTTTCAGCATTCTTTCATACAGTGCAATTTTCTCCTCGTGCAGCTGAAGAAGCTTGTCAACCGGATGGTAGGTATTGTTTACCGTATCATTCATAATAGATAAGGAACTGTTGTTAAATGTATTGGCTATGATATTAAATGCCTGTTCTTCCTCTAATCGTTCGAGAGCTTCTACCGGAACATTCATAATTCCGGCAATTTTTTCAAGCATGCCCTTTTCAATGGTTTCCCTCTGTTCCAGAAGGGATATTTTCTGCTGGCTGCAGTTGAGGTCGTCAGCCAGTGTTTCCTGCTTAATGTTCAGCATCTCCCGGAACCTTCTGATGTTCCTGCCCTGATGTATTTTTTTGTCCTGCATATTTGTGTATGTAAAGAACAAATATAAGTAAAAAGTTTCATGGAAGTTTTTCAGCAAAGATCTCGCGGATTTGTCATCCGTGAGATCCTAATTTTGTCATCCGTGAGATTTATCTGTAATTCTTACCGTTCGGTACCGGTTTTCTACGGTTCGGTAAGGTAAAGTTGATTCGAGGGAAGGACCTGCTGTATATTTGTATCAACAAAAACAAACAGTTTAACCTTTAAAAATAAAAAATATGGAAACTTTTTTCAACAACGAAAACCAGTCTTATGAGAGAGCCGCAAAAAGAGTAAAAGAACTGAGAGGATTTTATGGCAACCTGACTTCCTACTGCCTGGTCATTCCTTTCCTGACTGCCCTTAACCTGCTGACGGATGCCGGTCACCTTTGGTTCTTCTGGCCGATGCTGGGATGGGGAATAGGGATCGCTGCTCACGGGATTAATACTTTCGGAATCGGCAAGCACTGGGAAGAGCAAAAAATCAGGGAACTGATGGAGGAGGAAAGAAAAAACAAAAAATCTTTATAATTCACTTATCATCACATTAAATACATCATACTATGGACTACAATCAGGCACAACAGAGGGTACACGACCTTAAAAAATTCTATAAAAGCGCTTTCTGGTTCGCAATTATTGCCGCAATCATCCTTGCAGACGATATCTTCGAAAAGGGAATCTTTAATTTTTCTTTATGGGACGGATCCGTTATCCTTACCATCTGGGGCATTATCCTGATCTCGAGAGCCGTAAAGCTCTTTCTTCTGGACGCTGAATGGGAAAGAGGAATTATGGAAAAGGAAATGCGCAAGGTAAAGAAGCCGCTGCAGTTTTAAGATCCGCCGGATTTCAGTACTTTTAATCCATAATTTTACCTGCAAAAAACAAAAAGCAATGATCAGAACTGTGATTATCGAAGACGAAAGGCCGGCTTCAAGGAAACTGGAAAGAATGCTCGGGGAATTCCCTGACATCGAAGTGGTTGCCAAAATAGAATCTGTGGAGGAAGGCATCCGCTGGTTTTCAGAAAATCCCCATCCGCAGCTGATCTTTTCGGATATTGTGCTGGGAGACGGTCTGTCGTTCGATATTTTTGAAAAAGTGCCTACCAGGGGCTTTATTATTTACACCACGGCTTTTGATCAGTATACGCTGAAAGCTTTTAAACTGAACAGCATCGATTATCTGCTGAAACCCATCATGGAAGAGGACCTTTCGGGAGCTGTAGAAAAGTTCAGGTCATTTATTCCGTCGGAAAGTTCCGAAAACTCCGGGGAGATTAAAAACCTGATCAAGACCGAGAAAACCACGCTCTCCAGAATCCTGGTGAAAATAGGGTATAACCTGAAAATTGTACAGGCCCATGAGATCAGCTGCTTTTTCAGTGAGAACAAGATTGTCTACCTGCAGACCCGCGAGCGTACCTATCCATCGGATTTTACCCTTGATGAACTGGAAGAGGTACTGGATGCAAAGAAATTTTTCAGGGTGAACCGGCAGTTTATGATCAGTTCGGAGTATATCAAAAATATCCATACTTCACCTAATTACAAGGTGGAGCTGGAGTTTCAACCGCAGGAAGAAATCACCGTCAGCCGCGACCGGGTGAAGGATTTCAAAGACTGGCTGGTAAGCTGATCGCAATAGGACAGCATCAAGGATAGATTATAAATTCATCATTTAGCACTTATCATTTATCTGTAATCCATACGGTTGGATTCAATGTCTTCAAGCTGTTCTACAATGGATTTAGGGATTTCGTCACTGTCGATCGGAAAGCTTACGGAATCGGAAACGAAGGTTTTGCGGTCTGCTTTCCGGAAGATTTCGAAGAGGGCAATCGGTTCCTGGTTGAAGCTGATACACGTACTTATAAAATGCAATTCATGGAGCTTATATTCCGGATTTTTCAGTTTTTCCTTGATGTCTTTTATTCTTGAAATAAAATGGCGCTGGCGGATGAACGTATTGCTGTTCATGATGATAAAAACGTAGTCTGAATACGCCGTTATTTTCCCGAAATACTTATGCCGGTCGCCGCCGCTTCTTTCAATAAGATATTCACCGGTAGTTTCGGATTTATAGATTTCCGTTGCCGAGCGCCAGACCCGGTTGTCTTTAGTATGAAGCGGGCTCTCCGGAAGGTTTCTGTTGTAGGAATACCAGCATCCCACAAGCCGGTCCAGCAGTTCTGTATTCTGCTTTACATTATTCATATCAATCCTGAGATCATTGAAATTGAATGATTCCGTATGGGAATTGATGAAGTCGATATAGCTGGAATATCCCAATACCCTTACCATAAGGCTCAGCTTGGCAAGGTTAGGTCTGCTCAGGGCCGCATTTTCATTCCTTCTGTATTTCTTCAGCTTATTGATGATAAGATGCTCATACAGATAATTGGAGCCGAGAAGTTCAGGTTTCATTCCGGTTCCTTTTTCATGATAGTCAGCGGTTATCAGATCATTAAGCTCACTAACGATATAAGACCATTCTGTCTTGGAAACATCTTCCCAATAAGGCTTTTTCAGAAAGTGCAGGCCCAGAAAGTTCATTAGTTTTTCCAGATGGAGAATATCTTCTTTTTTCATTCTATTATTTTATAAGACCAATATAAGATTATTTTGAAACTTAATACGACTGTTGCGAGACTTTTATATTTTAAGGTTGACGGATATTTCAGTAAGAAATAAACGTTGAAACAATGGAAACAAAAGCACAGTTCCAAAATGATCCGCTGTGGATCAGGCTCCAGCACCTTTCATTAGACCACCCGGATGCTGATTTTCCTTTCTCTAAAAAACTGGCAGCACAGGAAAACTGGACGGAAGATTTTACGGAAAAGGCAATTGAAGAATACAAGAAATTTATTTATCTCTGCTGTACGTTACCCACCGGCGCTTCACCCAGTGAAACGATAGACCGGGTCTGGCACCTGCACCTTACGTATACCCAACATTACTGGGAAGAATTCTGCCCTGAAATCCTCCGCCGGAAGTTGCATCATCATCCTTCCCGCGGCGGTAAGGATGAAACCGAAA
Source organism: Weeksellaceae bacterium (assembly GCA_022701475.1). GTDB lineage: Bacteria > Bacteroidota > Bacteroidia > Flavobacteriales > Weeksellaceae > Chryseobacterium. The sequence continues at coordinate 412 of JAKOOI010000245.1, read as the reverse complement.
AACACAGAAAATGGTTTGCCGAAACCGTAAAAAGCTATCAGGAAATCTTCCGGCAGCCGCCGCCGGACGGGATATGGCAGCCGTTGCGAAAGAATATTCCTGAGAAAAGGGGATTCCCGTTCATCGGAAAACTGGTCCTGGCCATTTTTATTCTGCCGGTTGTTTTTTATGTTTTTCTGAATGAATATACGGGACTTATTGCCGGTGTTTCAGGAATTGCTGTTGTTTTTATCATCATAGGGATCATCCGGACGTATGGTAATGATGCAAAATCTTCCGGAAACGGCAGCAGCGGAGTATTCTTTTTTACCTGTGGAGGAAACAGTTCCTGCGACGATGGCGGAAACTCTTCCGGCTGCGGGAGTTCCTGTGGCAGCAGCTGCGGCGGGGGATGTGGCGGTTGCGGCGGCGG
>JAKOOI010000211.1 GCA_022701475.1 Weeksellaceae bacterium | reverse complement strand
CAGATCAATTTCCTGTCTACTATCGTCTATTGACCATTTTCAGGAGCTTATTCCCGCTATCCACTGTATCTTTTTCTGCCTTCCCTGCCTGCCGCCGCAGAAAAAGGATGCCGTTCCTATCGGGGCTAAGAAGGGAGTGTTATGATGTCCCTGATTTCCCGAAACTGCCCAAACCTATAAGGTTTTTGGAAACCTTATAGGTTTAACTTCGCCGACCCGGGCATGACCGCTGTTGCAGATGCGGACCACACCTAACGGGTTTTCAAAACCCGTTAGGTTTTTATTGCGCATAAGCATTATCATTTGAAGGTCTGAAGTTCTTATGATGGCCTGCATCTTAGCCCGGATCCTAGCGGTTACCCCACAGCGGTGCTGGAAGGTCGGAGAGCGTAGGGGTTGGGTGTTGGAGCGCATCGGAGAGGGTGGGCGCGAGGAGTATGAGCGGAGAGCCGGATCAGCTCCTGAAAAAACAGTGAAAAAAGAAACAAAAGGAATGGCTTATCCGGATATTTCAGGATCCGTTCATACAAAAGAGATCAGTACCTGCAATAAAAAATCCTCAGAGATTCCTCTGAGGATAAAAACTAATAACCATGAAAACTCAAATTAAACATGAGTATTAATCTATATTAAAATATTGTGCCATTGCCCGCAGATAAAAGTTTTTTTAAGTTTTATTTAAGAATTTTTAAGAAAAAATAATAGTTTCAGTCTGAACGGTAAGATGACAAACCGGCTGATATGATGATAAGGCTGCCTCTTATAATGTCATTTCCGGGATTATATTATTTTCAGAAACATTTCTCTTTGTATACCAGATGCCGAAATTTCAGGGAATCAGCATTTCTGGCACAGTTTATTCTGTAATTTCAGAAAATAAACAGATCATTATGGCAGAACGGACATTTAAAAAAGAAGATTTTCAGAAAGACGATTCCGGTGATTACAAGATTGAATTCCAGATCGGGGAAATAGGCATCGGTGCAGATCTTACTGTGGAAAGGATCAACGGGGATACCGGAGAACGTGAAGTCATACAGCCGGAAATCCGGAGATATGATGATACCATGGGTATTTTCTGGAGCGAACCTTTCGACGGCAGGCTTTTGTACGACAGTAAAATTACTTACGGAGAATAACGCGACACATCCCCTTACCACAGGGGATTTTTTTATTTTCAGGCTGAATGTATTTTTTTCGCAGCAGGATCTTGATCCATGTTCGTGATGACTTCACACTAAACAGGCCTCGTTGGCATAAAAATAGGTTGATTCAGATCATAAACCAAAAATCAATCACAAAATGGAACCAAATAAAGAAGCAGTACAGGGTCTCAGGGGAAAAACCGTAGTTATTACCGGCGGAAGCAGCGGTGTGGGAAGGGCTGCCGCAGAAGCTTTTGCACTGGAAGGCTGCAATGTAGTCATCGGGTCAAGAGGAAAGGAAGCGTTGGATGAAACGGTAGCATTATGCCGGGATCTCGGAGTTGCCGCCATGGGCGTCCCTACGGATGTTTCAGTGGCTTCGGAAGTACAGCATCTGGCCAATAAAGCCATGGAATTCAATGGCAGGATCGATATCTGGGTAAATAACGCCGGCGTGATGTCCAGCGGAAAATTTGAGGAAATCCCGATGGATGTCAATGAGCAGGTCATCAAAACCAATCTTTTCGGGTACATGCACGGTGCTTACAGCGTTTTACCGGTCTTTAAAAAACAGAAGGACGGTATCCTGATCAACAATATTTCCATCGGCGGCTTTATGCCGGCCCCGTACAGTGCCATCTATTCCGCTACAAAATTCGGCATCCGCGGGATGATGGAATGCCTGCAGGGGGAAATCTCGGATTTCCCGGATGTTCATATCTGTAACATTTATCCTCAGATCCAGCGCTCCACCGGGAATATGCATTCGGCCAAATTCTCGGGACTGGATTTCAAGGTACCGCCGACGGCCGCCGATCCGCGGGATACGGCCGCCAGATTTGTTGAACTGGCTAAAAATCCAAAGAAGGAAATGTTTCCGGATGTGATGTCCAGGGTTCTTGTCGGTACCTACAGGATGTTTCCGAAGTCCGTTATTAACACCGCTTCGGCAGGAATGAGGCTGATGATGAAGGTGAAGAATGCGCCGTCCGATACCGGCAACATCCTGCAGCCGTCGCCGCAGCCCCACAGGATTTACGGTGAGACCAGCCTTCCGGTACCGTCAAGAAAAACGCAGCTGGCCGCACTGGCCGGTCTCGGACTGGGATTGGCCTACATGTTCCTGAAACCGAAGTCGTCAGGAAACTCGTAGTTAAGATATAACTTACTTCAGATAGGAAAGCAGGCAGAGGAATTCGGTCTGCTTTTTTTTATGGGGAATGATGAGGACGGTCATTTTTCTGACACATAAGTCACATAAGATTTTAGATTTCCTGCTTTGGGCATATTTATAGATAACATAAGAGTAAAAAATCAAAGATTTTTATGGGTATTGCGTTTCCGTAGCTGAGAATTCCGGGTAACCTGTTACCCGGTATAATTTTCAACACACCGAAGGTTCGACGCAGTCAATAGTCACAAAAGCTTTCTGACACATAAGTCACATA
>JAKOOI010000177.1 GCA_022701475.1 Weeksellaceae bacterium | reverse complement strand
CGGTACACTTCCCTCTGCCTGTAGAAGATACCAAAGACGCAGTACGGTGGGTACGGAAAAATGCAGAGCAGTATCATTTTGACCCTGATAACATCGGTTTTTTCGGAGCCTCGTCAGGTGCCCATCTTTCCCTGCTGGCAGCCTATACGCCGGATAACGAATATGCAGGAAGCCCGGAACTGTCCGCATATTCCGCTAAGGTTAATTATGTGGTGGACAATTTCGGGCCTACGGATCTGAACAAGCTGCTGCATACAAGGCTAGGGAAAGTTCCCGTTTCTATTGTCGGCTTATTCTTCAAGCCGATTGTGGAAATAAGAAAAAAGCTGGTTTTCGGAATTTCCGGATATGATATCAATGATGAAAAAAGAAAGGCCGTCGACTATCTGGAGACCGTTTCGCCCATCAATGATACGGAAGGCGGAATTCCCACTTTCATCCTTCATGGCGACAAAGATAAAGTGGCTCCTCTGAAACATTCAAAAAAACTGGTCAGAAAGCTGAAAGAACAAAACATTGAAGCAACGCTGGTGGTGGTAGAAGACGGCGTACATGGTTTCGGAACTACAGATACATCTTATATGAACCGCCTTACCGATGAGATGGTAGCTTTTATTGTAGCCCATAAAAAATAGGATTTCTTTATATTTTCAAAAATCGGCAACGGTTTAATATTTTATTTTAACCAAATGGTATTTTATATATCAAAAATAAATAATTAAAACCGATCTCTTATGAATATAAAAAATTTACTTTCTGTTTTTACATTTTGCATTATTGCCGGCGGATGCAGCGGAGCAAATTCTGATGATAGTTCCGCAACGCCTGAAATACCCTCTTCTCCGGAATCCATGTACTTTCCGCCGGTAAACAGCGATACCTGGGATACTAAATCCCTGTCTTCTTTAGGATGGCATCAGGACAAGGTACAGGACCTGCTGAATTATCTTGAGAGCAAACATTCCAAAAGCTTCATGATCCTCCAGAACGGACGGATTGTCATAGAACATTATTTTCCGGGACACACTTCTTCCACGCCATGGTACTGGGCAAGCGCAGGAAAAACCCTGACTTCAGCCGTAACGGGCATCGCCGAGCAGGAAGGATTTCTGAATATCAACAATCAGGTTTCCGCCTATCTCGGAACCGGCTGGACTGCTGCACCTTTGTCAAAAGAAAACCTGATTACCTGCAGAAACCTGCTGACCATGACTTCAGGACTGGACGACAGCCTGGGTGACGATGTAAGCCCCGCCAACCTGAAGTATAAAGCAGACGCCGGAACGCGGTGGGCCTATCATAATGTGTATGTAAAGCTTCAGGACGTGGTGGCTGCGGCAACCGGCCAGACCTGGTCCCAGTATTTCAATACCAGGCTCAGGGATAAAATAGGCATGACCGGAAACTGGATCCAGAATGGAGGCAACAGCGTTTACTGGAGCAATACAAGAAGCATGGCCCGTTTCGGAATCCTTGCTTTAAACAACGGAAGCTGGAACGGCATACCCATCATTAATTCCGCCTACTTTCAAAATGCCGTCAGTACTTCCCAGAATATTAATCTTGCCTACGGCTATCTGTGGTGGCTGAACGGAAAAACGAGCTACCATATGCCGCAGACTCAGGTTCAGTTCAACGGAAAATTGATTCCCGATGCACCGGATGACATGTTCTGTGCGCTCGGAAAAAATGATCAGAAAATCTATGTGGTTCCGGGCAAAAAACTTGTGGTCGTCAGGATGGGTGATGCAGCAGATAATGTAAACCTGGCACTTTCGGATTTTGACGATGTGCTCTGGCAAAAAATAAATGCAGTCATCAATTAAATACCTATTAATTCATAACAGCATATCTACCAATTGATTATACTCAATAAAACGTTATTTTGCTAAATTTATATACATTCCGTTATTTTATACGTTAAAATAATTAACTTGGCGATTATTTACAATATTCAAAATAAATCCGCTTAAAAATTTAATTTTTCACTTATAAAAAAACTGTATGATATGGATTCATTAAATAACATTAACGCTTTAACCCTTGTTTTTGTTTCTGTACTTATTTTTGCGATTGCTTACCGGTTCTATGGGATCTTCATGGCCAATAAAGTCCTGAAACTGAATGACAGCAATACCACACCCGCCGTAGAATTTGCCGATGGCAAGGATTATGTAGCGACAAACAAAAATGTACTTTTCGGTCACCATTTCGCAGCCATTGCCGCAGCAGGGCCTCTGGTAGGTCCGGTTCTCGCTGCACAGTTCGGGTATCTTCCCGGTGCTCTGTGGATCCTGATCGGCTGCGTGCTGGGCGGCGGTGTTCATGATATGGTGGTGCTGTTTGCCTCCGTGCGTCATAAAGGACAAAGCCTCGCTACCATTGCTTCCAAGGAAATAGGTAAGACAACAGGTACGGTAGCCGGTTTTGCCATTTTGTTTATCCTTATTCTTACACTGGCCGGATTGTCTTTAGCCTGTATCAATGCGATGCATGAAGCTTCCTGGTCATTATTTACCGTAGTGATTACCATGCCGATTGCCATCATCATGGGCCTGATTATGCGGTACAGGAAAAATTCCGTAACGTTTGCCAGCATCCTGGGCGGCGTACTGCTTATTGCCGGAATCATCGGCGGGCACAGCCTGATGCAGAATGAAACCATGAACAGCCTTTTTTCCTGGGATATTACCACCATTTCCATTGCCATTCCTCTTTACGGGTTTCTGGCTTCGGTACTGCCGGTATGGTTGCTGCTGGTTCCGAGGGACTATCTTTCCACCTACCTGAAAATCGGAACGATTATTATGCTGGCCATCGGGGTGATCGTGATCCACCCTACCATACAGATGCCGGCACTGACGCAGTTTATCCACGGCGGCGGACCGGTGATCGGCGGACCGGTGCTTCCATTTATTTTTATTGTGATTGCCTGCGGCGCGATCTCCGGATTCCATGCCGTAATTGCTACCGGCACCACCCCGAAAATGCTGAACCGCGAGAGGGAAATTCTGTTTGTAGGCTACG
>JAKOOI010000070.1 GCA_022701475.1 Weeksellaceae bacterium | reverse complement strand
GCTTTTTCCTCGTAAGGCTTCAGGTCTGCCTTTCCTACCCCGTCGAAAGTATTGATGACCATTGCCTCGGTAGGCATCGTAATATTGTCTTTTTTCGGTCCGGTAATGATGACCACCCTGCTGTCATCCTTTACGAATTTTTTGATGACCTCATTGGTTTGGGCCAGGGTAACGGACGGAAGGAATTTTTTGGTATCTTCATATTCCCAGGCAATTCCTGGCATCGGTTCCTGCTCAAGGAAATTTCTTACGTATTCATCTACCAGGATATCGCTCTCTGTCTTATCCCGGTTATTATAGGTTCTTTCGAGGTTAGAAAGCACCTGCGCTTTTGCCCGGTCGAGTTCCGTCTGGGTAAAACCGAAACGTTTTGCCCTCTCTGTTTCTTCGAGGAGAACTTTCAAAGCATTGAGCTGATTTCCGTCCTTTACCATGGCAAAGCCCTGGAACCCTTCCTTGCTTCTTGCATAGCTGCTTCCGTGATACACCGAACCGAAAGTAAACGGCGGATTGGTGGAATTCACCAGCTCGGCCAGCCTGTTGTTGAGCATCGTGGTCGTAAGGCTTTCGATAAGGCTCTGGTTGTACTGTTCTACCGTAACATCCGGCTGGTAGGCTTCGGTATCCTTCATGATGAACTGTACCATGGAACGGGTGGCATCCGGGTCGGTTTCCACCGCTACAAGGGTTTCTTTATGGTTCGGAAGATCAAAGCTTTTTCTTTCCCTTGGCCTGGCCGGGTTTTGATATTTGCTGAAATTATCCTTTATTTTCTTTTCCACCTCATCCACATTGATGTCTCCTACCACTACAATGGCCATCAGATCCGGCCTGTACCAGTCTTTGTGGAACTGGCGGATGGTTTCCGGTTTGAAGTTTTCCAGCACTTCTTTTTTACCGATCGGCAGCCTGTTGGCATACTGCGAGTTGTATAGCAGTTTAGGAAGGTATTTGTCAGACATCCTTTTGTCTGCTCCCAATCCCAGTCTCAGTTCTTCCAGCACCACGCCTCTTTCCTTATTGATCTGCTCGTCGGAAAGGGTGGCGTTGAATGCCCAGTCTTCCATCACTTTCAGTCCGGCATCCAGGTTTCCGGGTTTATCAAGGGGAACCGGAAGCATGTACACGGTTTCATCGAAGCTGGTATAGGCATTGAGATGCTGGCCGAATTTCACGCCGATGGACTGAAGGAAATCAACCAGCTTATTGTCCGGAAAGTTCTTTGTCCCGTTGAAATTCATGTGTTCCATGAAATGGGCAAGCCCTCTCTGGTTTTCATCTTCCAGGATAGATCCGGCATTGATGGCCAGCCGGAAATCAACCTTTTTCTCCGGTAAGGTGTTCTTTCTGATGTAGTATTTCATCCCGTTGGGAAGGGTACCGGTTTTTACAGAAGGATCTGCAGGAATGTTTTGTGCAAATCCGTTGGCAGACATCAGGAAGAGTACTGCGAATGAAGAAATCACTTTTCTCATATATGTTTATTATTAAGTTTCACAGGTTCAGAATCACGATTATTCACTACACGAGGAAATGAAAGACACGTGTTTTCATTAAGTTTTTTTCATAACGCTGAAAAGACAGGTTTATTTTGCCGGACCGGCCAAATTTCTGAATGGGATTTTGATTTTTATATTCATCGTCTGTTTTTATGGTATCTGATGCAAAAGTAAAGATTATTACGGAACAGTGATTATATTTTTAGTTAAAATTGAGTTAAATAAATATATTATTAATAAAAAATCCGGGAATAACCCGGATATATTATGTTAAATACAATACATTTATTTAAAATCAGCATCTGTGACTTCTGCATTGAGCACTACTTTTGTCGTCCTGATCGTCAGTTTCTGGCCGCCGCCTTCCGCTTCGATTTCCTGAGGGAACTTGATGCCCTCAATGCTCATATATGAATTGATCAAGGCATCACCTTCCGCCGCTGAGGTTTTATACAGCAGTCCTGTAGCTTTATCAAAATAGAATTTTCCTTTAGCTGACGTAAGCACCTCATAGTCCTTTCCGTTCAGGCTCTCTACGGATACCGAAGAGTAGTTGGCGGGATCGTATGCCAGTGCATCGATTACCTTGCTTTTCCTGAGTTCTGCCATTTTATCGGCCGGCAGGTCTTTTTTCATTCCCATCTGCTCGAAATACCCTTTTTCTCCGTCAAAAAGCTGGACCATTTTCTGCCCCATCACCGACTGTTCAGATTTGAACTTGTTGCCCATCTTTTTGGTAACCATTGTTACTTCGGCAGGCAGGCCGGCAGCGGTAACGGAGTTGTAAAGGACCACGGTTCTGACACTCTGCAGCTTGTCTTTTCCGCCTAAGGCCTTGATATAATTATCAATAACCTCTTTGGGAGTAGCTTTGGATTTTGTTACGGTTCCGGCGGGGACCGTAGAAACCTGCTGTGCTGCTGCCGGAGCCGCGAAAAGGACAGCGCAGAAAAACGGGATGATGATCTTTTTCATAAGATAAGTTTAGGGTGTAAATATAAGGATATTGGCTCATACAATTTTACCCTTTTTACATAAAAAAGCCCACCGGATTACCGGTAGGCTTTATGACTCTGCAAAAAACAGATTATTTTTTAAGTTCTTCTAAAAACTCGTCGTGAGAGATCGCCGTTTCTTTTTTGGTTGCTTTCTCAAGGATCACGTCTTTCAGCTTGGTCATCGCCACTTCAGAAGAGATCTGTCTTACCTGCTCCTGGTCTTTCAGCATTTCAACAGCATATTTCTGGATTTCTTCGTCCCCTAAGTGGTGGATTCCGTAAATCGCAAGCTGGTTTCTCACCAATTGTTCAGCCTGGCCCAGTACATCGGCATAATCCAGCTGGATGTTGTTATCGGTCATCAGTTTTCCTTCGATGATCTGGTATTTCAATTGATTTTTCTCCGCTTCCAGGATCTCTTTTGCCTGCTCTTCAGACTGGATGTTCTGATTGGAAAATACCAACCATTTTACCAGGAATTCTTCAGGAAGCTTTACTTCTTCTTTTTCAGAAACCTGCTCGAGTACTTTGTTCACGAAATGAACGTCGGCATTCTGCTGGAAATATTCGTCAAGCTCGGTTTTTACTTTTTCCTTCAGTTCTTCTTCAGACTTGATGTTTCCTTCCCCATATACTTTATCGAAAAGCTCTTCGTTCAGTTCGGCAAGATTCAGAGAGTAGAAGTCTTTTACTTTCACTTCCACTTCATTGTGGTGCAGATGCTCAGCTTCTTCTTTAGAGAATCCTAATTCTTTTGCCAGTTCTTCGTTACCGGTAAGCGTTTCTTTGGATACTTTTACGGAACCGTCCATTTTCAGGTCTTTCACCAATTGGAAAGCTTCTTTGTTCTCGGCAGTAACGGTAACGTTTTTCGGCTGGTGGTGGTGCTCACCTTCAGCATTTTCTTCCACTACCTGAGCAACCTCAAGGGCGATGTAAGATTCTTCGGTGATGGCATCCTGAGGAACCTGCTCAGCAAAACGCTTCTGCATGTTCTCGATGCTCTTGTTGATTTCTTTTTCGGAAGCTTCCACTTTATAGTGCGGGGCTTCGTATTTCGCTAAATCTATGGTGAATTCAGGCTCATATCCTACTTCAAAGGCAACTTCCAGCTGATCTGCATTGTAATCGAACTCATTCACAGGCTGAGGAACCGGCTGACCTACCAGTCTCAGTTTGTTTTCGTTCACGTAGCCGTTCAGGGCATCAGAAACCTGCTTGTTGATTTCTTCGAACGCAATTCCTGCTTCATATTGCTTTCTAACCATACTTAAAGGCACTTTCCCTTTTCTGAAACCAGGAACTTGCGCATTTTTAGCATAATTAATCAGTTGCTTCTCTACTCTTTCTTTGTAGTCAGATTTTTCCAATGTCACTGTAAGCAATGCACTTACGTCATCATGGTTTTTTGCGGTAACCTTCATTATTGATTAAAATTTTAGGTTGCAAAAATATAAAAATTTTATGAAAATCTGTTATTAAAATCAACTTATACCGCTAATTGCTAGTAAATAAAAAACCACTGACGGAGTCAGTGGTTCAACGTAACAAAATAAAGGATGTTAATTGGTTATATTGTAATTGGCCTGGGCGTCTGTCTCACCGCCTGTATGAGCTCCATACACTACTCCGTTACCGCTGACTGCAGAGGATTCGGAAACAGTAACCGGTTCATGGAAGAGGGTAAGTACCAACTGGCTCGCTGCCGATGTATTTTTCACGGCAGTATTCACCACCCATCTCGTTTTTAATCCTACCCGCTTGCCATCTCCTCTGGTAGAAGAACTATCGTCCGTACGGGTTAAGGTAATATCGGAATTGGGGAAATTATACACCAGAAAATGCTCGTCTTTTGCATCTTTGATTTCCTGGGTCGCATCTTCATTTCCGTTTTTGAAAATTACTTCTACATTATAGGTATGCCCGTTAATGAGTTTCACGTTGGGATTGGTGGTACTGTTTACCTGATAATCATATACAACCGGTGCACCACCTGCTTCATCTGTTACTTTAAGCAATACATCGGAGAGTTCCTCCTGCGGAAGATCGTCTGCTTCGTCATCGCTTCTGTTACAAGAAGTAAGACCGAAAGAAAGGGTTAAAAATAAAATTCCTGAAATAAAGGTGGTGTTTTTAAAAATATTTTTCATTGTTTTAAATTTTTAGTAGTTAAAATTGATATTTAAAAGTTAAAATAAAGTTTCTTCCCATATCATCAGCAAAGAAACGAAGTCTGTTAAGATAGGCTCGGTAGGCCTGATTGAATACATTACGGGCGGAAAAATCCACTCCGAAATTTCTGGACAGCTTTACCCCTGCCTGAAGATTCCACAAAGAATAGCCGTTTGGAGGGGTGGAAATATCCACTTCCTGAGCATAGGCATTCCCTTCTGAGTCAAATCGCCTGATCGGAATATTATACACAGGAAAACGGGTCTGCTTCAGGTACGTATTGTTGCTTACATTGATATAAAAGTTTTTCCATTCTTTTTTACTGAATTCCAATGCATTATTAAAATTAGGAGGCATCATCATGATCAGCGGTACATCATGGGTAAGGTCCTGTCCGTACACGTACGATGCGTTCCCTTTATATTCAAGATGATCCGATATTTTAAGCTGAACATCCAGATCAAGTCCATACATTTTTGCATCGATCTGCTCATATTTATATACTACAAAGGCACCTCCCCACTGTGTATTCTGATATCCGGACGGTACTTCATTAATAAAGTTTTTCGTGTAAAAGAAATACGGATTTACTGAAACATTCAATCCTTTCAAAACATTGGCTTTTATATCCGCCACCAGATTAAACTGATTTCCTGTTTCACTTTTAATCCGCATATCTCCCCGTTCGATAATTGCTGCCGAATGGTGCAGCCCGTCTGAAAAAAGTTCAGCAACATTAGGCGACCTGGAAACCCTGGCATAATTTATTTTCAGATTGAAATAAGATGAAGGATGATAAACAATCCCTGCATTGGCTGAGATATTATGATAACTTAGTGAAGGCCTGGTAAGAATTCTGTTTTGGTTTATCCTCACTACAAAATTGGCATAATCTGCGGCATATTGTTTATTCCAATCGCTGAGGTCATACCATTTTGTCACTTCATAATGATCAAAATCGTATCTTCCGCCTGCTTCCAGATCAAGATCCGGTATTGCTTTATACTTAAATACGGAATACGCTCCTCCATAATATCTGTCGTAATTGGGGACGAGGCGCCTGGCTTCAGTCTGTGTATTTGAATAATTATTCTGATAACCGGCATTGATTCCTGATTCCAGGTTCCATTTTCCTCTTTCAATGATATGATCGATATTAAGGTCATTGGTTATCAGTTCCAGATCAAGAGCGGCCTTTTTACTGAGTTCTTCCCCGCGCCGGATATCGAATTCCTTTCTATGATTGTACTGAAAGCTGTAGGTAGCTGTAATTTTACCGAAATCGCTGAATCTCCGGTAAGCAGAAATTTTAGCAATATGATGCTCGATCTCCTGTCTCGGATTATCGATACTATAGCTGAAATCTCTCTGATAGATCGGTTCAGGAGAAGTAAGGGCGAGATACAGGTCTTCGGAGTTCCCGACATGAGAACTTCTGAGAATCCCAACGGTATTATTGGTTAGGTAATAATCAAAAGAGAAACCTTTGTCGAAATTCATCTTCTGAACCCCAAAGTTAAAACCGGAACTCTGAAGCCCCGCATTCATAAGGCCGTACATCGGGGCATCCAGGTCTCCCAGCTTTTTAAAGCTGCCATTGGTTTTTACAGCCCAACCGTTCTTCCAGGTTTCTGCCAGCTTAACGCTGAGACCAGCGCCACGGCCGTTGGAAATACCTGACAAGGAAACTGCTCCCATAAGAGTATCCTTTTTCGGTAAAACCTGCGGCTGCAACATCACGACACCTCCTACAGCACCGCTTCCGTACTTGAGGGCAGATGCGCCTTTGATAACATCGATATGTTCAAAATTATTCACATCTACATTCGGTGCATGTTCAACGCCCCATTCCTGTTCTGCCAGCTTCACACCATCGTTGAGAATGGCCACCCTGCTGCCATACAGTCCATGGATGACAGGCTTTGCAATATTATTTCCGGTTTTGAGCACATTTACCCCCGAAATATTCGTCAGAAGGTTACCGATATTTTCCGTAACATTCCTTGAAATGGAAGATTTATCAAGCGTTGTTACCACCATACTCCCGTTATTTTTATGGCTTCCGTGAACCGTTACCGTTTCGATATCCCGGATATGGTGCTCAAGCGTGATTCTGAGATTTGCATCCTGTGCAACTCCTACATTTTCAGTATAATCGTTGCAGTCCGGATGCCTGGCCGTAAGGGTGTATTTGCCGGCGGGAATTTTACTGAACAGGAATTTCCCGTTTTTATCCGTGGTTGCAGAAAAATCCCCGAGGGTCACCACTGCATGCTCCAGCATGGTTTTGTCATGGAAATCCTGCACGGTGCCTTCTACACGGTAGGCCTGTTGTGCATTTGTCAATACCAGTCCGCAAAGGACAAGCATCAAACTGTATATCAGTTTCATTGTGTAATAGATTGATTTGCGTATACTCAAAAAGTACACTTTACGTAAAAAGTTGAATGGCTGGCTTTTTAACAGGTCTGTTTTTACTGTGCAATGTTTCTGATGTACAAAATGTATAATGCACTAATGTATAAAGTACCGGTCATATCATATCAGATACTGTATTCATGTACAGATTGTAAACATGCAGGAGCATACGAAACAGTAAAAATCACCATAATCCGGTCATTATCCGGATATTATGTTTTTAGACATTATACTTTATGCATCATGAAACATCGAACTTCAATCCTGTTAAAGCCTGTAAAAAGAGATAAGATTATGCCACTGCGGGCGGCCCCCGGAGCTGAAAGGTGAATTTTGTCTGTGACCAGATTTTTTCCTGAATGGCAATAACCTGTCGGACTTCATGGGTATAGCTTTCAAAAGAGAAGCTGAATTCTTCCGGAACCAGGGTGTGCCCGGTTGCCAGGAAATGGCAGGCAAGACAGTCGGCCGGCTTTTCTTTCGAAGTATTCTTGGTAAGGGTGTTTTCTGATTTTTTAAAGCTGAAATTTTTGAAAACCTCTTCAGCACTATGGCTGTGGAAACTCTGGGAAAACAGCGCAAGAAAATAGATCCCAAACAGGAGCCTGGAAATAAAATTCTTCAGATTTTTGTTTTCCTTAAAAATCATGCCCCAAAATTATAAAAATAATTTAAGAATAAGGATTAAAGTTTTCTTAAAATTAGATATAAAAGATGTGTATCGGAAAGAAGTTCGCATTCTGGGATTTTTAATCAGCAATATCATTTACCTTTTGGTGTTTCCATACTTTTATTCAATACATCCAAAAACCTGTTTACCACTTCCTGATCAGTGATGATTATTACTGCACGGCTTGCTGACCTTCCATGGTCTCTTAAAATATCCCTTGTTTCAATAGCATCAGTGTTTTTATATAAGTCGGCAATTCCAACTCCGAAAATTTCTGCCAAATCCGGAATCAGGCTGCTTCTTACTTCTGTTGCTCCTTCTTCCCATTTTGCATAGGTTCTCCGGTCAATATTTAATAAATCTGCAATCTCCCTTTGTGATTTCCCCTGCTTTTCCCGCAATATCTTCATATTCAAACCTATATTCATCATTGTTTTTTTTACAAAAATAACTTTTTTTTCCTTTGGTAAAAAATTGTATGATATTGGTAAATAAATGAGCTTGTGTCCTCATTACTATTTAATAGTTTAGATGCATTGAATTATTGATCAATGAAACCCAATAGCCGGACCAGCCGAAACAGCGACTTAAAAAATACCTGGAAGTAGGAATAATAAAATAATACATCATGAAAAAAAATGTACTTAACACCACTTTAATTTTGGGATTGGTCTTGTCCCTCACCTCTTTCAAAGCGGATCAGGATGACACCTCAGCAGGCAGAAAATTTTTCGGGACACAGATTATTACCGGCGCCTGTCAGAGTATAGGAAATTCAGGACATGGCATACAGGCCGTTACTGAAACTTTTTATCTTTTCGGAATTGCCATTTCGTCTTCAACAACTTTCAGAATTACGACCGTTCCCAACCCTGATTTATGAAGAATTCAATACTTCTGAAGGAGTGCCTTGTGGCACTCTTTTACTTCTTTCCCGTTGCTGCTTTCTATTCGCAGACCCTGATCATTCAGGATCAGTCATCCGGAGAAAAGCTGGGATTCAGTGAAATTATCATCAACGGGAATATGTATTATGCAGATTCTTCCGGAGTCTTCCAGTTCAGTAAGGATACCGGCAGGTTAACTGATGTTATCGTAAAAAGAACAGGCTACCTGGAAAAAAAGATAAGCATAGAAAACAATGAAACAGATAAAAATGTGTTTTTAGAACCCGCTTACAGGGAAATTGAAAAAATCAGCCTG
>JAKOOI010000107.1 GCA_022701475.1 Weeksellaceae bacterium | reverse complement strand
TAATCACATATTTGTTAGCCTTCCCTACCATGTCCATGAAGTTTTTTTCCACACTCATGTTTTCGCAGGCCATTCTCGTGGAACCCAATCCGCCGGCTGAAAAGTTTCCTGTGGCAGGATCTACTTTTGCCGTTCCGAAATAATTGTTGCATCCGGCATTGCCATTGATTTTTTCCCCGTCAATATTCAGCGTCGGAATTTTTCCTTTTACATGATCGGCCAGTGCCCATTTCGTTCCTGTAAGCGCCGGCTGTGCTTTTCCTACCTTAGAGGCGGATGCACCGCCCATCGTCCCGCACGAAACCAAAACCGCTGCCGTACATATACTTAAAAAAAGATGTTTCATTATTTTCTTTTTGAATTAAACCAAATTTACGGAAATATTATTATTAAACGGTTTCTCCGGCTAATTATTATAGCACTATCAGAGCTTAGAGCTCTGATAGTGCTACCCCCGCAGTTCCGCATCAAACTCTTTGCGGAAGGATTTGATCAGCGAATCCATAACGGCAGTAATTTCTTTCTCCTCCAGCGTTTTTTCTTCATTCAGCAGCTCAAAGCTCATGGCATAGGATTTCTTGCCTTCCGGAAGGTTTTTGCCTTCGTAAACATCGAAGAGGTTGATGCTTTTAAGGTAAGGTGACTTATTCTTTTTAGCAGCCTGGTAGAGGTCTTCGTACCTGATATTTTTATCCATCAGCAAGGCAAGATCCCTTCTGATTTTGTTGAATTTCGGAATATCATTGAATTTCAGCCTGTTTTCAGCACGAAGCTTCTGTGCATATTCCAGCTCGATTTCCGCATAGAAGCATTCCTGGTCCATGTCTGCGTCTTTCAGCAACTGCCGGGCTACTTTTCCTATCCTCACCAGTACTTTTCCGTCTGCTTCATAAGCCAGTGCATCGGAGAACCGGTCATCCGACAGGGCGGTTTCCCGGTAATCAACAGCAAGACGTTCCAGCAAAACTTTCACATATGCTTTCAGGTGATAAAAGCTGGTTGCGGATTTCGGCTGCAGCCAGTTTTCGGCAACATCCCTTCCCGAAACCAGAATGGCCAGCTGTTTTCTCTCCTCGTATTTTTCACGTTTGTGATAGATTTTCCCCAGCTCAAAGAACTTGATATCCTCGTTTTTCCGGTTTACATTGTAAACGGCATTCTGAAGCAGGCCTTCCAACAATGACTTTCTCATGAACGCCAGGTCACCGCTCAGCGGATTCAGCAGCCGTACGGCATCTTTTTCATCTTTTACGGAAGTGAGTGAATTGTTCATCACCTCATTGAAACCGAGGCTTTGTAAAGTTCTGGCCCAGCTGTTTTCCAGTTCGTCCTGATCCTGTGCACTGAGCTTTACCGGCGTGAAGGAAATTTTCTGCGGAGCATCGATCTTATTGTAGCCGTAAATCCTCAGGATTTCTTCAATCACGTCGATTTCCCTGGTTACATCCGCCCTGTAGGCAGGAACGGAAATTTCCAGTCCGTTCTGGATCTCATTCAGCACCTGGATGTCCAGTGCCTTCAGGATTTCCTTCACTTTTTCCCTGTGGATCTTGGTTCCCAGGATCTGTTCTATTTTGGAGAACCTGATGATGACATAGCTGTCTTCGATCTTTTTCGGATATTCTTCCAGCAGCTCACCGGTGAGTTTACCTTCCGCCAGTTCCTCAATCAGCCTGATGGCTTTGGTAATGGCAGTCCTGGTGATATTGGGATCCACTCCCCTTTCGAACCTGAAAGAGGCATCGGTATTGAGCCCGTGGAATTTAGCTGCTTTTCTCACCGCTACCGGATTGAAATAAGCGCTTTCCAGGAATATGGTTTTCGTTTCAGCGGAAACTCCGGATGTTGCCCCTCCGAAGACTCCGGCAATGCACATCGGCTTGTCCTCACCGTCTTTAATGATGATTTCGGAACCGTTCAATGTTCTTTCCACCCCATCCAGCGTGGTGAATTTTGTGCCTTCCTGTACGGTTCCCACTTTAACTTTTCCGCCTGCAATTTTACCGGCATCAAAAGCGTGGAGCGGCTGTCCGTATCCGTGAAGAATATAGTTGGTAATGTCTACCACATTGTTGATCGGGCTTAGTCCGATGGCTTTCAGCCGGTCTTTCAGCCATGCCGGGGAATCCGTGATTTTTACATTTTCAATAACGGCTCCGATATACCTCGGGCACAGACCGGAATCTTCCACTTCCAGGGTAAAATCATGCGAGCCTTCACTGTGCAGGGCGGTAGAAGATACTTTTTCGAATTCCGCTTTCTGCTGATTGGTGGAAAGATAGGCATTCAGGTCCCTGGCCACCCCGTAATGGGACATGGCATCGGTTCTGTTCGGCGTAAGGCCGATCTCGAAAACTTCATCGCTGGTTATTTCAAAATAATCAGAAAATTTGGATCCAATCTCAAATTTTTCAGCATCCAGTACCATGATGCCGCCGTGATCGTCGCTAAGTCCCAGCTCATCTTCCGCACAGATCATCCCCTGCGAAACTTCCCCTCTGATTTTAGCTTCCTTGATTTCAAAGAAATTTCCGGTTTTATCATAGATTTTTGTTCCGACAACCGCCACGGGAACCGTCTGCCCGGCCTCCACATTCGGGGCTCCGCAGACAATATGGAGTACCTTTCCGTTTGCTACCTCTACCGTTGTCTTTTTCAGCTTTTCTGCATTCGGATGTTTTTCGCAGGTCAGTACTTTCCCTACTACGATTCCTTCCAGGCTGCCTTTTATACTTTCAAATTTTTCTATCCCTTCAACTTCAAGGCCTATATCCGTAAGAAACTCACCGATTCTCTCTGTTTTTATTTCTGTTCTGATAAAGTCTTTAAGCCAGTTGTTTGATATTTTCATCTGATAATTTATATTTATTTCTTTAGACAGATGTAACCTTGCGGTTTCATTGAATATATTTTGAAAATTTTGTTGAATTTTTCGTGTTACAAATGTCGTGTTTTTTTAAGAAACAGAGAAATTTCTAACAGATTTTAAGAGTATGACTTTTACCCTTTTCCCTTACTGGGAAGCTGAAGATACCGTTGCCGCATACGGATGTGCCGGCCGGTCCTTCTGCATCCACCACAGCAAAAAAGAGGCCCTGAAATCAAGGCCTCTCCGTATCTATATGTCATCCTGCTACAGGCCGATCACCGGCATGGACAGCATTAAAATATTTTCATTGTCTTCAAGACCGTCAAGAGGCTCAATGATTCCCGGTCTGTTAGGCTGCGACATTTTCATCGTGATATCGTCTGATCCGAGGATTGTCAGCATCTCCGTCAGGAATTTGGAACTGAACCCGATGTTGATGTCTTCCCCGTTATAGTCGCAAGGGATCTGCATATCTGCTTTGTTTGCATATTCTGTATCTTCCGCATGAAGATGGAGAATGTTTGCAGACAATTTAAACCTCACCTGGTTGGTTGATTTATTGGACATGATGGAAGCTCTTTTGATAGCTCCCAGCAAAAGGTTCCTGTTGATGGTCAGCACATTCGGGTTTTCCTTCGGGATCACGGCGGTGTAGTTCGGGTATTTCCCGTCGATCAGCCTGCAGATCCAGGTATGCTTCCCGAAAGTGAATTTCGCCATGTTTTCATTGAACTCGATGGTGACTTCTTCATTGGAGCTGGCCAGGATGTTCTTGAATATGTTCAGCGGCTTTTTAGGCATGATGAATTCCATCGGTTCGGGATTCATCAGGTCTTTTCTTTTGTATACAACCAGCCTGTGGGAGTCGGTAGAGACGAAATTCGTTTCTTCTTCCCCGAACTGGAACAGGACTCCCGTCATTACGGGACGCAGGGAATCGTTGCTGGTGGCAAAAAGCGTATTGGTTAACGCTTCGGAAAGTACGCCTGCCGGAATAGTAATACTCTGGGCAGCATCAAATTCCGGAACTTCCGGATAGTCGTCTGCGTTATCCAGTGCTACGGCAAAATTATCTTTCTCATCTAATATCTCAAGCTGGCTTCCGGTGCCCTCAGCATTATCTTTTACCGCCAGGGTAAGCGGCTGTTCTCCATACGTCTTGATGAAATCCTGGAAAATCTTTGCAGGAACGGCAAATTTACCGGCATCATCAGATTTCACCTCAAGTGAGGTCACAAGAGTAGTCTCGCCATCGGATGCTGTAATGGTAACGTTATTTCCGTCCAGTTCAAAAAGATAGTTTTCTAAAATCGGTCTCGACTGAGAACTTGATATTACGCCACTTACAGTTTGCAATGCTTTCTGCAGTTCTCCACTTGAAATAATAAATTTCATAGATTTAAAAATAAGTTTCTACAAATATAATAAATAGAATACAGATGAAGAAGAAATAATCAAAGGAGTTTTTCACAAAGGTCATTAATCTTTTTTCAGCGACGAAATTATGTTTATATTCCGGTAATCATTAATTCCGGGATCGAATATTTCATTTTTCTCATAAACGGCATCTATTTTTTTATTCAGTAATGAATTATATTCCCTGGGCAGGTCGAGACCGGAATCTATTGCAGTTACCCAGTGCAGCCTGATCAGGTTACCGTCTTCTCCTGTCACATGAAAGATGATAAAATTTCCTTTTTCTATCCTGGTAACCGTGCCGCTGACCGATATTCCGGGAGAGGCTTTGCCGGCACTGCCCTTTTTTTCAAGGTTTATCATTTCCATAAACAGACCGGGACATTCTCTGAGGATCATGGCCGCCACCACCTGCCCTGTTTCAGAAGACTGATCCCGGAGGATATCCAGGTTATATTCTTTCTTCAGCTGCTTTGCATACGGTTCCGCCGCATTGATGATGCAGAATCCCATTTTCGTTTCCAGCACTTTGGGATCAGGGTTTTCTGCTTTCACCTTCTTAAAGCATTCGCAGGCGGTCTGCCCTATTTTAGCCTTGTATTCCTGGGAGAATCCTGCAGCAGATATCAGTGCCGTCACCAATACCATCAGATTATTTTTCATGGATTTTTATTTAACCATTTCAAAGATAGCCGATCCTGCAGCCAACTTCAAAATACTTGCTTTATATTTGTGAAAATTAACTATGCGAAAACCTCCTGTCCACAGAAGCTTCCTGAACGCTTTCCGGGGTATTTTCTTCATGATCAGGCACGAAAGGAATTTCCGGATTGAGCTGGCCGCTTTTGCGGTCAACCTGTTCCTTGTGTTTTATTTACGGCTGTCAGAAACCGATGCACTGCTGGTCCTGGGTGTTTCCTTTGCCGTTCTGAGTGCCGAGATGTTCAATACAGCCATAGAGAAAATCTGCGACTTTATCCAGCCGGAGTTCGACAGGCGGATCGGTTTTATCAAGGATGTTTCAGCCGGCGCGGTGCTGCTGATGGCTGTTATTTCCATCGTTACAGGGATTTTAGTGTACCGGAAATATCTTTTTATCTAGGTTTTGGCTAAAAGCGGACAGGATGATGTTTAGTAAAACGGGCTGAAAACTTTTCTTGTTGATCAGTACATATTTCCCTGCAGTAATCTGTATTCATTTCCTTTTTAAACAATGCCGTTTCAGAGGTATTTTTCAATAACCGGAATTGCCATCTCAGCCATTATTCCATATCCCTTTTCATTCGGATGCACACCGTCTCCAGAAAGCAGGACTTCCTTACCATCCACAAATCCGGAGTAAAAGTCCAGATACGCTGCTGCATTTTCATGAGCGGTCTCCCTCAGGATCTGATTATATTTCAAGATCCGGGCTGTGTTCCTTAATTTTCCTGAGGCAACTGTTACGCCGTCTATCTTTTCAGCAACCGGAAGAATGCTGATCAGGTACAGGTCCGCCGCATAGTGCTTTGCCTTCTGAATGGCCGTTACCATATTGGCCTTAAACCGTTCCGGTCCTACAGCCGGTACACCTTCCTTTGTGGCTAAATCATTAGCTCCGTAACCGATAAACACCACGTTTCCCTCAGGAGAATTCCGGGCTTCCATCTCATGGGAAATCCTTTTAGCCAGTCCTTCGGTTGTCTCGCCTCCGATTCCCAGATTGAAAAGGATCAGCTCTTT
>JAKOOI010000090.1 GCA_022701475.1 Weeksellaceae bacterium | reverse complement strand
TAACGATATATCCGTAGCTGCTTTCATCGCCGGTAGAAAAACGTATGCGTAGAGATAAAGGATGGTCTTCTACATCACAGCGGTAGGATGCAGTCGACAGGCTGTCCGTTTTCACCCGGAAATCATTGGTTTTTACCTCATCTCTTTCCCCGCCATCAATATATTCCTGCTTCTGGTGGTCAAAGTCCCTGAATAAACGATTTTTGTTCAGGGCGGGATCAACTTTCACGCTCTTCCAAACCAGAAAATAGTTGCCGGCAGAGAATAAAGCGTAACCTGCCATAATGATGAGCAGGTATTTTCCTGCTTTTCTTACCTGGTTCATCCGGATTATTTACAATTTAATGCGTAAATTCATTTCCGCAGTAATAGCATACGAATTTGTGGCTCGTCAGGATGGAGATCCCGAAAAAGCTGGTCGCGCTGTCGTCCCGGTAAATATGGTTGGAACCGCACTTGGGACAGACGAAATCAAAAGCGGAATTTTCAATCGTATGTTCCACTTCCAGCGGAAACTCTTCGTTTTCCTTATAATCCAGAAGGGCCTGTTCCGCTTTTTGAAGGTCTTCCTCGAAAACCTGTAGCTGGATGCCGCCCACCGCCTGGGAAAGCAGCCAGTCCGACTGGATCAGCTGCTCATTTGCGATGAAGCTGTTGATGCCGCTTTCCGCCAGGATCTGTTTATCCCGGTTGGCCTGAAGCGCCGTTTCGTAGAATCTGAATTTGACAAGTTCGCTCATGATCGTAAATCGTTAAAATTTGCTGGATAGCTGGATCTTCGTAAAGACTTTCTTCGTATACAGAGGGAAATCAGCATTCTGCAGCCATCCGTAATAGCCGAGGTCTTTTTTGAAAACCGCTTTTACGCTCTGGCCTTTGTACTTCCCGAAGTTGAAGATTTCTTCATTTTTATCGTTATAACCGATCATTCCGGCAAGGTCTGCATTCTTGTTATGGAAGGTAAATTCGCTCAGCGCTGCAATTTCCTTCGGGATATCATCATATTTTCCGATCTGTGCATCCAGGACCTCAAAGGTAGCCATTACATCAGCCTCCGCAGAATGCGCGTTCTCCAGCGTTTTCCCGCAGTAGAACTGATAGGCGGCACTCAGGTTTCTTGGTTCTTTCTTATGGAAGATCGTCTGGGCGTCCACCAGCTTGAATTTACTCAGATCAAAATCGATACCGACTCTTAAAAGTTCCTCCGCCAGCAGGGGAACATCAAAACGGTTCGAGTTGAAGCCTCCCAGGTCGGAACCGGAAATCATTTCCATGATCTTCGGGGCAATTTCCCTGAACACCGGTGCTTCCTTTACGTCTTCATCATAGATGCCGTGGATTTCACTGCATTCCTTAGGGATCGGCACTTCAGGATTTACTTTCCAGGTTTTGCTTTCCCGGGAAGCATCCGGGTTGACCTTCAGGATGCAGATTTCCACAATCCGGTCCCTGCCGATATGGGTTCCGGTAGTTTCCAGGTCAAAAATGCAGAGCGGTTTATATAACTTTAAGTTCATTTTTTTAATTTGAAAATTTGATAATGGGTTAATTTGAAAAATGGGTTGGCCCCGGAACTTCCGGAAGCGCTATGACGTAAGCTGTTTCTGAAAGATAAGTGAAATCAGCATGTAATAGAGAATCACCATCGGGATCCCGGCAGTTTTACAGGCCAGCAGGATGATAACGGCACCTGCCAGCAACGCCACTTTGGGGTAATTGTCCTTCAGCTTCATCGATTTGAATTTCATGGCAATCATTTTTACCGGACTGATCAGAAGCCATGAAGATAGCACGGTAAGGGCACAAAGGAGTATTTCATTCTCTGTCAGTAAGCCGAAGCTCCCGTTTTCCCGGAATGCATAGTACAGCCCGAATATAAGAATCGTATTGGAAGGCGTATTCAGGCCCTTGAAATAATATTTCTGCTCTTCATCCAGATTGAAGATGGCCAGTCGCAGACAGGAAAAAAGCGTAATCAGCAGTCCGGAATATTTGATCTCAAAAGGAAGGGTAATCCCGGACAGGTGGTTGCCGAAAGGCTCAAGCAGCTTAAACATCGTCAGCCCGGGAACCAGCCCGAAGCTTACCATATCCGCCAGCGAATCCAGCTGAGTTCCCAGATTGGAGTTGGCTTTCAGCGCCCTGGCCACAAAGCCGTCGAAAAAATCGAGAACCAGTGAGAAAATAAGGCAGACCGCCGTCACCTGATAGTCACCCGTAATCAGATGGATGGCTCCGATACATCCGGAAAGCAGGTTGCCCAGCGTAATGGCATTGGCCAGATTATTTTTGATAAAACTCATGCCTGCAAAATTAAAACAATAAATTAATTTATCAATGGACTAATGTAGCAATGTACCGATGTAACAATGTAATAATGTACCAATGTAATGATATAACAATGTAATAATATAACAATATGTCAATTTACCGTTTGCTTATGTATGAACATAAGGGTGGAATAATGCATCACTTAGTAAGTGGCGGCATTACAGAGGTAATTGCATGATACGGAAGGGAGCAGATGCCTTATCCTGTAACAGGCAGTTTTTATCAATACTCCTGGAGCATCGGTTTACTGCATTGTTCCCATATCAGATTCAGGCATCGTTATAGTATTACCCTGTTGCTTCATTGCATTACTCCATTGTTCCACTGTTCCACTGTTCCATTGTTATATTGCTCCATTGCTACATTGTTATATTGCTCCGTTATTCCATTGTTTTGTTGTTTTGTTTTTTCATGTAAATTTGCGTCATGAAACTGTTCAGAGAATTAAGGACACGGGAAATTACGGTGCTGGTTTACCGGATATTGTTAGCCTATTTTTTTTACCAGGTTGCCAGGTTCCTGTTCTGGTTCTTTAACCGGGGACTGATCCGGATTGACTCGGTGCAGGATTATTTCGGCCTTGCCTTTCATGGGGTTGCCTTCGATACAACGGCCATCCTGTATGTGAATGCGCTTTTTATTCTCCTGAGCATCATTCCCGTGATCATCAATACCCGTAAAGGATACCAGAAACTTCTTTTCTGGCTGTATTTTATCACCAACGGGATTGCTTACGCCATGAATTTCGGGGACATGGTGTATTTTAAATTTTCCCAGATGCGGCTTACTTCTGCAGCCCTGCAGGTCGCGCAGCACGAAGATAATATGTTCAGGATCTTCACGCTTTCGGTGGTTCAGAATCCTTTCGTTCTGCTCTGTTTTATTGCATCAATGGCATTGTGGGTCTTTCTGTACAGAAAAGTGAAGATAGCAGAACAAAAGCCTGTGAGGCTGGTTCCGTATTTCATCTGGTCCCTGGTGCTGATCTGTGTAACGACCGTGCTGGCGGTCGGAGGGATCCGCGGCGACTTCAAACACAGCACAAGACCGATCAACCTGGTGGATGCCAACCGTTTCGTAAAGCTTCCGGCCCAGGGGAATATGGTGCTGAACAGTACTTTTTCGTTCTTCAGGACGCTGAATACCAATAATTTCAAAGAAGTCCATTTCGTGGATGAAAAATTTATTGAAGAGAATATCCATCCTTATAAAACCTATAACAGAGCCGTAACGGATAAGCCCAATATTGTGATTTTTATTATAGAATCCTTCAGCAGGGAATACTCGGGTGCTTTCAACAGGGAAAAAAACATAAAGGATTATGTTTCCTATACACCTTTTATGGACAGCCTGGCCAATGAAAGCCTGATCTTCCCCAATACCTTTGCCAACGGCAGACAGTCCATTCACGGCATGAGTTCCGTACTGGCAGGGATTCCAAGTCTGACGGACGCCTTTACCAGCTCGCCGTATTCCAACCAGAAAATCCAGTCGATTGTTTCGGTCTGCAACGAAATGGGATACGATACCTCTTTCTACCATGGCGCACCCAATGGTTCCATGGGATTCCTGGGTTTCGGCAATATTTTAGGATTCAAACATTATTACGGCAAAACAGAATACAATAACGACAGTGATTTTGACGGTACCTGGGCCATCTGGGACGAGCCTTTCCTGCAGTATTTCGCTAAGAATGCAGGGAAAAAACAGCCGTTCATGGCCACGGTATTCACGGCTTCTTCCCACCATCCTTTTAAGATCCCTGAAAGGTACAACGGCAAATTCAAAAAGGGAAAAAACCAGATGCATGAGCCGATACAGTATACCGACTATTCCATCAGGAAGTATTTTGAAACGGCAAGGAAACAGCCATGGTTCCATAACACCATATTCGTCTTTACCGGAGACCATACCAATGAAGTCTATTATCCGGAGTATGAGAAAATCATGAACCGGTTCGCCGTACCCCTGATCTTTTATTCCCCGAGTCCGGCCTATCAGCTGAAAGGGGTAGACCATGAGCTGGCACAGCAGATCGATATCTATCCTACGCTGGCCGACCTGATCGGATACAACAGGAAAATCAGAAGCTGGGGAAGGAGCCTGGTGGATGCGAAAAGATACCCGCCGGTTATTGCCAATTCGGATGGTGCCGCAGAGCAGTTTATCATCGGAAATTACATCTACCGTTTTGACGGAAAGGAAATTGTAGGAATCTTTGATAACTCGGATCTTGGGCTGGAGAAAAACCTGATGGACCGGCTGAAAAATAATTTCGATGCCGAAAAAGGGAAACAAATTGCCAAAGCCTGGTACCAGGATTATATGGACCGCGTGATCAACAGGAAAATGAATTAATATACAGGTGCTGCTAACGGATCCGGCAAGCAATCCTTATGCTTTAGATAATAAATGTCTTGGCGGTATTAAAATTAATTTATATTTTTAACAATAGAGAGACCGTACTCTTGTCATTTTGTAATTAAACGATAAAAAATATGAAAAAATCAGCATTCGCATTCGCCCTGTCCCTGTTCAGCGTGATGTCATTCGCCCAGATCGAGGGAAAATGGAAAACCATCGACGATGAAACCAAACAGGCCAAATCAATCGTGGAGATTTATAAAAAAGGGGATAAATACTTCGGTAAAATTTCCCAGCTGCTGGTGAAGCCGGCAAATCCCAATTGTACCGAATGTAAGGACGACCGTAAAAACCGTCCGCTTCTGGGCATGGAGATCATCAGAGGCCTGAAAAAAGACGGCGATGAGTTTACCGATGGGAGCATTACCGATCCTAAATCAGGCAAGACCTATAAGTGTACCATCAAAAGAAACGGTGACCAGCTGAGCGTAAGGGGATATCTCGGTTTTTCGCTGATCGGAAGGACGCAGACCTGGCAGAAAGTGAATTAACCAGGACCCCATTAAATTAATACACGGCATTTCTTAAATGAAATGCCGTTTTTTTATGTAACTCATAAAAAAATACTATTTTTGTACTCTAAATTTTTCAAAGAGATATGGCAGAATATACTTTTCGTGAGGTAATTGCACAGGCAATGAGCGAAGAAATGCGTAAAGACGAATCCATTTTTTTAATGGGGGAGGAAGTAGCAGAATACAATGGTGCATACAAAGCTTCAAAAGGAATGCTGGATGAGTTCGGTCCTAAAAGAATAATTGATACCCCTATTGCTGAACTTGGTTTTACAGGAATTGCCGTAGGTGCTGCCATGAACGGGAACAGGCCTATTGTAGAGTATATGACCTTCAATTTCTCCCTGGTAGGGATCGATCAGATCATCAACAACGCAGCCAAGATCCGCCAGATGAGCGGTGGCCAGTGGAACTGCCCTATCGTTTTCCGTGGCCCTACAGCCTCTGCAGGCCAGCTGGGAGCCACCCACTCGCAGGCTTTCGAGAACTGGTTTGCCAATGTTCCGGGACTGAAAGTAGTGGTTCCTTCCAATCCGTATGATGCAAAAGGGTTGCTGAAAACGGCGATCCAGGATAATGACCCGGTTATCTTCATGGAATCCGAGCAGATGTACGGCGATAAAATGGAAATCCCTGAGGAAGAATATTATTTACCGATCGGGAAAGCGGACATCAAGAAGGAAGGAAAAGACGTTACCCTGGTTTCTTTCGGGAAAATCATGAAACTCGCCATTCAGGCTGCCGAAGATCTTGAAAAAGAAGGGATCTCAGTAGAAGTAATCGACCTGAGGACTGTTCGCCCGCTGGATTATGATACCGTGCTGGCTTCAGTGAAAAAGACCAACCGTCTGGTTGTGCTGGAAGAGGCCTGGCCGTTCGGTTCCGTGGCTTCTGAAATTACCTGTATGGTACAGCAGAAAGCTTTCGATTACCTGGATGCTCCGATCAAGAGGATTACCACTCCTGATGCGCCGGCTCCTTACTCCGCTGCTTTGTTTGCAGACTGGTTCCCGAAACTGGAAAAAGTAAAAGAGGAAATCAAAAAGGCGATGTACGTTAAATAATCGAATCATTATAGAGAAAAACTTCCGAAAGGAAGTTTTTTCATTTATTATATTCATGAATAAAAATTCATAGGATTGTAAATTTGAATTAAATTTGCGCTCTTAAATAAATATTAGCTGATATGGCAGATACGGTAGAAAGCGGTCATCATTTTGATATCAAGAAGCTTTCTTTCATTGGAATTTTGGTTTCTCTCGGCATTGTTTTCGGAGATATCGGTACTTCACCACTTTACGT
Organism: Weeksellaceae bacterium; assembly: GCA_022701475.1. Taxonomy (GTDB): domain Bacteria; phylum Bacteroidota; class Bacteroidia; order Flavobacteriales; family Weeksellaceae; genus Chryseobacterium. The sequence continues at coordinate 2,956 of JAKOOI010000090.1, read as the reverse complement.
AATGAAAGCTATTGTGAATGCCAGGGAGAGCGGAAGCACGATGCCTTTCAACGAATACATCGAAGGAGCACTGTCCTGTATCATCTGGACCCTTACCCTTCAGACCACCATAAAATATGTTATCATCGCCCTGCGGGCCGACAATAAAGGCGAAGGCGGAATCCTGGCTTTATTTTCATTGGTTAAAAACCTGAAAAAAGGCTGGCTCTATCTGATTGCGATTATAGGAGCGGCGGCGCTCATCGCGGATGGGGTTATCACGCCCTCACTTACCGTGATGTCTGCCATTGAAGGACTGGAGATCTATAATCCGCATACGCCTGTAGTTCCCATTACCATTGGGATTCTAATTGTAATTTTTGTGGTACAGCAGTTCGGCACCAGCTTTATCGGAAAGTTTTTCGGTCCGGTGATGGTGATCTGGTTCCTGGTATTGGGAGGCCTGGGATTATCGCATTTAAGCGAAAATTTTGAAATTCTCCGGTCTTTCAATCCTTATTATGCATACAAGCTGATTTCCAATTCACCAAGCGCCATTGTTATCCTCGGAGCCGTATTTCTCTGTACAACAGGTGCGGAAGCTCTGTATTCGGATCTGGGGCACTGCGGGGCAAAGAACATCCGGGTGAGCTGGGCCTTTGTGAAAATTATGCTTATCCTGAATTATCTCGGTCAGGGAGCCTGGCTGCTAACCAATTATAACAAACCCGGTTTTTCCGTCATAAACCCTTTCTTTGGAATTATGGAGGAATGGATGGTGATTCCCGGCGTGATCATGGCAACGGCGGCGGCCATCATCGCCAGCCAGGCCCTGATTACCGGTTCTTTTACAATATTCTCCGAAGCCATGTCGCTTAACCTCTGGCCGAACCAGAAAATAGATTATCCTTCAGGGGTAAAAGGGCAGATGTACATCCCGAGGATCAACTGGGGGCTTCTGCTGTTCTGCATCGTTGTGGTGCTGCATTTCAGGGAATCCGGAAAAATGGAAGCGGCCTATGGACTGTCCATCACCGTAACCATGCTGATGACCACCGTGCTTCTCGTGTACTGGCTGTTGAAGCGAAGGGTCAACAAAATATTCATCCTGGTGTTTGCCTTGGTTTACATGGCCATTGAACTGGGCTTTTTCAGTGCGAACGTGATTAAATTCATGGAAGGCGGATGGATCACCGTGGTGCTGGCAGGCTCTATCGGAATCTGTATGTATGCCTGGTACAACGGGCGTTCGATCAAAACAAAATTCATCAAATTCATCAAGCTGGAAAACTATATCCCGATCATTAAGGATATGAAGCTGGATGAAACCATTCCGAAATATGCCACCAACCTCGCTTATCTGAGCCGTGCCAAAAGAAACGACGAGATCGAATCCAAAATTATCTATTCCATCATTAAGAAACAGCCAAAGAGGGCAGACCATTACTTTATCCTGACCATTACCAACCAGGAAGATCCGTATACTTTCAAGTATGCCGTAGACGAAGTGCTTCCGGGAACGATCTATAAAATCAACTTTATGCTCGGATTCAAGATCGACAGGAGAATCAATGACTATTTCGATATGGTGCTAAGGGATATGATGGCAGACGGAACCATACCTTCCCGGAGCAGCCATCCGTCTTTACGGGCGCATAATATCCCGCCGGATCTGAAGTACGTAATTATAGATAACACCTATATCAATGATATCCTGCTTACCGTAAAAGAGAAGATTATCTTAAATATCTATAATTTTGTTAAGTATATAGGAAGTGATGATTTCAAGGCATGGGGTGTAACTTCCCATAATGTAGTGGTGGAATCCGCACCTATGACGGAGGATTGTGTCGGAAAATCCAGAATAGAGCAGTGCGAGTACAAGCGGCATAACAGTTAAATTCTTTAACACGCCCATACCGTAGCTATTTCAATAAAAATCAATAAATTTGTAGATAATTTTTTTGATGGATACGATACAAAAGGAAAAAAATATTACGCTGATCAAGGATGTTCTGAGAAACTACCTGCTGGAAAAAGGTTTCCGTAACACGCCTGAACGGTATACGATACTTGAAGAGATTTACAGTATGGATCATCACTTTAATGTAGATGATCTGTATCTGCTGATGCTGCAGAAAAAATACCATGTTTCCAAAGCAACCATTTACAATACAATCGAGATCTTCCTGGATGCCGGGCTGATCAGAAAGCACCAGTTCGGGGAGAAAACCCTTACATCATCTTCTTATGAAAAATCTTATTTCGATAAGCAGCATGACCACCTGGTGATCTATAAAAAAGATTCGGATAAGGAGATTGAAGAAATCATTGAATTCTGTGATCCCAGGATACAGGGGATTAAAGAAGCTATCGAAGAAGCCTTCGGGGTTAAAATTGATTCGCATTCGCTGTATTTTTATGGCACCAAGAATGATTAACCGGTCTTGGAGGGCAAGGTTTGCTCTTTTTCTGTTTATTTTACTTTCTACGTTTACTTTTGCGCAGGTGGAACCGAAGCCCGTGCAGAAGGATCCGTATTTTACCCCGGGTTCAGTTCCCAAGAAAGATGCACCGCCGGCAGAAAAGGTGAAGCATATCCACTCGGATGAGCTGAGGAAGGATACGAAATATGACGGGAACAATTATTTTACAGGGAATGTACAGTTCTCCCATCAGGGTTCACTGCTGAATGCGGATCTGGTAATTGTTTACGAAGCCCAGAACTTCATCAAAGCGGTAGGAAACGTTAAGCTGCAGAATGCGGACGGTTCCGTGATCACGGCCGATGAAATGGAATACGACGGCAATACCCAGCGGGGAATTGCCAGGAAAAACGTTGTGCTTACTGATGTGAAAGGAACGGTGATCAGGACCGAAACCATGTACTATGACCGGGTTTCCAATCAGGCCTATTACAACACGGGCGGAACCATCAATGACGGGAAAAGCATTACTTACTCAAAATCCGGTACCT